>NZ_KB891274.1 GCF_000373365.1 Parafrankia discariae | reverse complement strand
CAACGCCAGGACCGGGTGGTTGTTGCGCCGGGCGTCCGAGAGCCGTTCGAGCAGCAGGATGCCGGCGCCTTCGGACCAGCCGGTGCCGTCGGCGGTGGCGGCGAAGGACTTGCACCGGCCGTCGGCGGCGAGACCGCGCTGGCGGCTGAACTCGATGAAGGTCGTGGGGCTGGCCATGACGGTGACGCCGCCGGCGAGGGCGAGGTCGCATTCGCCGCTGCGTAGTGCCTGGGCGGCGAGGTGCAGGGCGACCAGGGAGGAGGAGCAGGCGGTGTCGACGGTGACCGCCGGGCCCTCCAGACCGAACGTGTAGGCGAGCCGTCCGGAGATCACGCTCGAGGTGTTGCCGGTGAGCAGGTAGCCCTCCAGCTCCTCGGGCGCCCGTGGGCCACGTGAGCCGTAGTCGTTGTACATGACGCCGGCGAACACGCCGGTGCGCGAGCCGCGGACCGAGCCCGGGACGATGCCGGCCCGCTCGAACAGCTCCCACGCCGTCTCCAGCAGCAACCGCTGCTGCGGGTCGGTGGCGAGCGCCTCGCGTGGGCTCATCCCGAAGAACTCCGGGTCGAACCGGCCGGCGTCGTAGAGGAACCCGCCCTCCCTGGTGTAGGAGGTGCCGAGGTGGTCGGGGTCCGGGTCGTAGAGGGCGTCCGGGTCCCAGCCGCGGTCGGTCGGGAAGGGGCCGACGGCGTCCCGGCCGGCGGCGACCAGCTCCCAGAGCTGCTCGGGGGACGCGACCCCGCCGGGCAGACGGCAGGCCATCGACACGATGACGATCGGGTCGTCGGACGGCCCGGTGCCGCTGACCCGGACGGGTGCGGCGGGGACGGCGGCCCGCCCACTCTCACCACTGTCCGCGAGCTGGCCGAGCAGGAACGACGTCAGCGCGTTCGGGGTGGGGTGGTCGAAGACGACGGTGGCGGGTAGGCGCAGGCCGGTGGCGGTGCCGAGCCGGTTGCGCAGGTCGACGGCGGCCAGCGAGTCGAAGCCGAGATCGCGGAAGATCCGGTCGGCCTCGATCGTCGCGGCGGTCGCGACTCCCAGCACGAACGCCACGTTCGACACCACCAGGTCGAGAACCACCGGGCGGCGGTCCGCCTCGGGCAGCGCGGCGGTGCGGATCGCCCACGACTCCGTCCCGGCGGCACCGCCGGTCGCAGCCTGGCGTCGCGGCCGCCGGACCAGGGACCGCAACGGCGCCGGCAGTGTCTCGCCGCGCGCCCGCGCCGCCAGCGCGGCGGAGTCGATGCGTACCGCTACCAGGGCCGGCTCGTCCGGCGTGGCCAGGGCGGCGTCGAGGAGTGCGAGACCCTGCTCGACGTGCAGCGGCAGCAGCCCGGACCTGGCCCAACGGGCCTGGTCGGCGGCGTCGAGCGTGGCGGCCATGCCGCTGGTGTCGCTGGTGCGGCCGTCGCTGGTGCTGTCGGTGCTGTTGTTGTTGGGGGTGGGGTGCCAGAGGCCCCAGGCGATGCTGGTGGCGGGGAGGTGGTGGGTGTGGCGGTGGTGGGCGAGGGCGTCGAGGTAGGCGTTGGCGGCGGCGTAGTTGGCTTGGCCGGCGGTGCCGGTGGTGGCGGTGATGGAGGAGAAGAGGAGGAAGGTGTGGAGGGGGTGGTTGTGGGTGAGGGTGTGGAGGTGGGTGGCGGCGTCGGCTTTGGGGGTGAGGGTGGTGGTGAGGCGGTCGGGGGTGAGGGTCTCGATGGTGCCGTCGTCGAGCACCCCGGCCAGGTGGAGGACCGCGCCGAGGGGATGCTCGGCGGGAATGCCCTCGATCACCTCGCGCAGGGCCTCCCGGTCACCCGTGTCGGCGGCGGCGAAGCGGACCTGTGCGCCCGCCTCCGCCAGTTCGACGCCGAGCTCGGCGGCGCCCGGCGCCCGCTCGCCGCGCCGGCTCACCAGCAGCAGGTGGCGAACCCCGTGCCGGGCGACGAGGTGGCGCACGATGACCCGGCCCAGCCCCCCGGTGCCACCGGTCACCAGGACGGTGCCCGTGCCGTCGAACCGGCTCCGGGACCGGGCCTCAGCGGTGTCGGTGGTCTCAGCGGTGTCGGTGGCCGGCGCGATCCGGCCGAGCCGGGGGACGACGAGCTGGCCGTCACGAACGGCGAGCTGGTCCTCCCCGGCCGCGATCGCCGCGGCCAGCCCGGCAGGGGCGGCCGCCGGATCACCGGCCGGGAGATCGAGCAGGACGAAACGGTCCGGGTGCTCCGACTGCGCCGAACGGACCAGCCCCCACGCGGCGGCCGACCAGGGGTCGGCGTCGAACGCCCCCCGTGTCACGAGCACCAGACGTGCGGTTCCGGGACGTTCGTCGGCCAGCCACTCCTGCACCGCGCGCAGCGCGGCCTCCGCCGCGGCGCGGCCAGGACCGACCTCGACGGTGACCAGCTCGTCCTCACCCGCGCCGCCGGTGGTGCCGGTGGCGCCGGGGGAGAACGGCACCCAGTTCACCCGGTAGAGGTCGCGGACCTCCTCGGCGCCGGCCGCCCGGAGCTGGTCCGCGGTCACCGGTAGCAGCGCGACGGAGGCGACGGTGAGTACCGGGTGTCCGGCCGGGTCGGTCGCGGCCAGCGTCGGGTGGCCGTCGGTCGACACCGACCAGCGCACCCGCAGCCGCTCGGCGTCCGTGGCGTCGAGCTGGACTCCGGCCCAGGAGAACGGAAGGGGAAGACCGTCCGCGCGCAGGCGCGCCTCGCGGGCGACCAGCGGATGCAGTGCCGCGTCCAGCAGCACCGGGTGCAGGGAGAACCGTGGCGCCGAGGCGTTCTGCGGTCCCGCGGCCCCGGCCGGCGCGCCGGTACCGGTACGGGGGTCGGCGTCGTCCGGGCGGACCAGCTCCGCGAACAGCTCGTCGCCGCGCCGCCAGGCCGCCCGCACCCCGCGGAAGGCCGGTCCGTAGTGGTAGCCGAGGTCGGCCAGCTCGGCGTACAGCGCGTCGGCGTCGAGCGGCTCGGCGCCCTTCGGTGGCCACTCGGCGCCGGGCCCGGCCAGGGCCGGCGTCTCGACAGGCGGAGCCAGCAGGCCGGTGGCGTGGTGGGTCCACGGCTCGTCCGAACCCTGGGCGCGCGAGTGGACGGTCAGTGCCCGGGTGCCGTCCGCGCCGGGCGGGGCGACCGTGAGCTGCAGGGCGAGGCCGCCGGCCGCCGTCAGCAGCAGCGGCGCGTGCAGGGTCAGTTCCTCCACCCGGGCCAGACCCACCTGCTCACCCGCGGTGAGCGCCAGATCGACCAGGGCGGCGCCCGGCAGCGGCGTGGCGCCGAGGATCTCGTGGTCGGCGAGCCAGGGGTGGCGGTCGAGGTCGAGGGTGCCGGTGAACAGCAGGCCGCCGTCGTCGGCGCGCTCCACGGCGGCGCCGAGCAGGGGATGGCCGGGAGCTGTCAGGCCGAGTTCGCTCACGCCGGAGCTGGGCCGGGGCGGCACCAGCCAGTACCGCTGCCGCTGGAAGGGGTAGGTGGGGAGGTTGGTGGGGGTGGTGGGGTGGGGGGTGTGCCAGTGGGTGGGGAAGCCGTGGGTGTGGGTGGTGGCGAGGGCGGTGGTGAGGGTGTGGGTTTCGGGGTGGCCGGTGCGCAGGGTGGGGGTGGTGTGGGGGGTGAGGGTGGTGAGGGTGGGGTGGGGTCCGAGTTCGAGGTGCAGGGTGGTGTTGAGGGTGGTGAGGGTTTGGACGGCTTGGTGGTAGCGGACGGTGTGGCGGGTGTGGCGGGTCCAGTAGTCGGGGGTGGTGATGGTGTGGTCGGCGAGGGTGCCGGTGAGGGTGCTGATGATGGGGATGCGGGGNGGGTGGANNGTGAGGGTGGTGAGGGTGTGGTGGAGCTGGTCGAGGATGGGGTCCATGTGGGGTGAGTGGAAGGCGTGGCTGACGGTGAGGGGGCGGGTGCGGATGTTCTGGTTCTGGTAGTGCGCGGCGATGGTGTGGACGGTTTCGGGGTCGCCGGCGATGACGAGGGTGGTGGGGCTGTTGATGGCGGCGATGGAGGTGGTGGGGGTGAGGTGGGGGGTGATGTCTTCTTCGGTGGTGTCGATGGCGATCATGGAGCCGCCGGGTGGGGCGGTGTTCATGAGGTGGCCGCGGGTGGCGACGAGGGTGGCGGCGTCGGTGAGGGTGAGGATGCCGGCGAGGTGGGCGGCGGTGATTTCGCCGATGGAGTGGCCGGTGAGGTAGTCGGGGGTGAGGCCGTGGTGGGTGAGGAGGTGGTAGAGGGCGGTTTGGAGGGTGAACAGGGCGGGTTGGGTGTAGTGGGTTTGGTTGAGGAGGTGGGCTTGGGGGGTGTCGGGTGTGGCGAAGGTGATGTCGTGGAGGGGGTGTTCGAGGTGGGGGGTGAAGGCGGCGGCGGTTTCGTCGAAGGCGTTGGCGAAGACGGGGAATGCTTTGTAGAGTTCGCGGCCCATGCCGGGGCGTTGGCTGCCCTGGCCGGTGAAGAGGTAGCCGAGGCGGGGTGTGGGGGGGACGTGTCCGCGGGTGAGGTGGCCGGTGAAGAGGTAGCCGAGGCGGGGTGTGGGGGGGACGTGTCCGCGGGTGAGGTGGGGGTGCTCGCCACCGGTGGCCAGGGCGGCCAACGCCGCCAGCGCGTCGGCGGGGATGGTGTTGTCGGTGCTGGTGTGGATGAGGATGACGGCGCGGTGGGTGTGGTGGGTGCGGTGGTGGGTGAGGGTGGCGGCGATCGCGGCGGGGTGGGTGTCGGGCTGGTCGGCGAGGTAGGCCTGGAGGGTGCGGGCCTGGGCCTGGAGGGCCNGCTCACTGTGACCCGACAACAACCACGGCACGATGCGTGGGTCGTCCGGCCGGGTCGCCTCGGGCCCGGCGAGGTCGTCCTGGGGGAGGCGTGGCGCGGGAACGGGGACGTTGACCGTGCCATCGGTGTCACCGGTGGCGCCGGGGCCGGCGGGCGTGCCGTCGGGTAGATCCGTGGGGTCGGTGGTGGGCGCGTCGCTGGAGCCGACCGGCCCGGGATCGGGTGATTCCTCGAGGATGACGTGGGCGTTGGTGCCGCTGATGCCGAAGGAGGAGACGGCGGCGCGGCGGGGCCGGGCGCCCGGTTCCCAGGGTTGGCTCTCGGTGAGCAGCGAGATGTTTCCGCTGTCCCAGTCGACGTGCGGGGTGGGTTCGTCGACGTGCAGGGTGCGTGGCAGCTCGCTGTTGTGGAGAGCCTGGACGATCTTGACGATGCCGGCGACCCCGGCCGCGGCCTGGGCGTGGCCGATGTTGGACTTCAGGCTGCCGAGCCACAGAGGCTGGTCGTCGGGTCGGTTCTGGCCGTAGGTGGCGAGGAGGGCCTGGGCTTCGATGGGGTCGCCGAGNCGGGTGCCGGTGCCGTGCGCCTCGACCGCGTCCACATCGGCGGGGTTCAGCCCCGCGTTGGCGAGGGCCTGGCGGATCACCCGCTCCTGCGACGGCCCGTTCGGGGCGGTGAGCCCGTTGCTGGCCCCGTCCTGGTTGACCGCGGTGCCGCGGACCAACGCCAGGACCGGGTGGTTGTTGCGCCGGGCGTCCGAGAGCCGTTCGAGCAGCAGGATGCCGGCGCCTTCGGACCAGCCGGTGCCGTCGGCGGCGTCGGCGAAGGGTTTGCAGCGGCCGTCGGCGGCCAGCCCCCGCTGGCGGCTGAACTCCAGGAACATGCCCGGGGTCGCCATGACGGTGACGCCGCCGGCCAGCGCCAGGTCGCATTCGCCGCTGCGTAGTGCCTGGGCGGCGAGGTGCAGGGCGACCAGGGAGGAGGAGCAGGCGGTGTCGACGGTGACCGCCGGACCCTCCAGCCCGAACGCGTACGCCACCCGCCCGGACACGATGCTCGTCGTCGTGCCGGTGAGGAGGTAGCCCTCGACCCCGCCCGCCGGCTCGTGCAGCCGCGGGCCGTAGTCCATCGACGTCGCCCCGGCGAACACGCCGGTGCGCGAGCCGCGCAGCGATCCCGGGACGATCCCGGCCCGTTCGAACGCCTCCCAGGACGTCTCCAGCAGCAGCCGCTGCTGCGGGTCCATCGCGGTCGCCTCGCGCGGGGAGATCCCGAACAGTTCAGGGTCGAAGTCCCCGGCGTCGTGCAGGAACCCGCCCTGCCGGGTGTAGACGGTCCCGGGCTGGTCGGGGTCCGGGTCATAGAGCCCGTCGAGGTCCCAGCCGCGGTCGGTGGGGAACGGGCCGACGGCGTCCCCGCCGGCGGCGACCAGCTCCCACAGCTGCTCGGGAGACGTGATCCCGCCGGGCAGGCGGCAGGCCATCGACACGATGACGATCGGGTCGTCCGCCCCCGAACCGGTGCCCTCTCGTCGGCTCGGTGCGGCGGTGGCCGCGTGGCCGGTGAGCAGGCCGTCGAGGTGGGTGACGAGGGCGTCGACGGTGGGCTGGTCGTACACCAGGCCGGCCGGCAGCGTCAGGCCGGTCGCCTCGGCGAGGCGGTCCCGCAGCTCGACGCCCGCCAGGGAGTCGAAACCGAGGTCGCGGAAGGTGCGGCGGTGGTCGATGTCGTCCGCCGACCCGTGGTCGAGCACGGCAGCGGTCCGGTCCAGGACGAGGGCGCGCAGCCGCCGCGCCCGGTCGGCGTCGGCCAGCCCGGCGAGAGCGACCCCGGGACCTGTACCCGCCCCGGCGCCGTCCGCCGTGGTGCCGTTCACCGTGACGCCGTGCGCCGCGGTGCCGTCGACCGCCGTGCCGGCAGGAACAGCGGTGCTGGCGGGCACGGTGCCCGTGGGGGTGGTGCTCGTGGGCGCGGGTGTGTCCGCGAGCCAGTGCCGGCTGCGCTGGAAGGCGTAGGTGGGCAGGTCGGTCGCGCGTCCGCCGTGCTCGGCGAGGAGCCCGGCCCAGTCCACCTCGGCGCCCCGGACGTGCGCGGTCGCCAGCGCGCCCAGCAGGGTGGCGACCTCCCGCCGGCCGCGGCGCAGGGTCGGTACCGCCGCGGGGACGAGGGCGCTGAGCACCGCGTCCGGCCCGAGCTCGACGAAACCGGTGGCCCCGGCGGCGGTCAGCGCGGCTACCCCGGCGCCGAACCGGACGGTGTCGCGGACGTGCCGTACCCAGTAGTCCGGAGAGGTCAGCTGGTCCGTGGTAGCGAGGGCCCCGGTGACGTTGCTGACCAGCGGGATACGCGGTGCGCGCAGCTCCACCGCGGCGGCGGCCTCCCGGAAGTCGGCGAGCATGCCGTCCATGTGCGGGGAGTGGAAGGCGTGGCTGACGGTCAGCCGGCGGGTGCGCCGGCCGCGTTCCGCCAGTGCCGCGGCCACTTCGAGGGTGGCCGGCTCGTCTCCGGAGAGGACCACCGCCCGCGGCCCGTTCACCGCGGCGACGGCGACCCGCCCGTCCCGGTCGGCGAGCAGCTCCAGGACCTCGGGCTCGTCGGCCTCGACGGCGACCATCGCGCCGCCGGGCGGCAGCGCGCCCATCAGCCGGCCGCGGGCGGCGACGAGCGCCGCCGCGTCGGCGAGATCGAGCACTCCGGCGGCGTGCGCGGCGGCCAGCTCACCGATGGAGTGGCCGGCGAGCAGGGCCGGGCGTGGTCCCCAGCCGGTCACCAGCCGGAAGAGCGCGACCTCCACGGTGAACAGCGCCGGCTGGGTGTAGCGGGTGCTGTCGAGCAGGGCCGCGTCGGGACTGCCCTCGGCGGCGAACACGACGTCGCGCAGCGGCCGGTCCAGGTGCGGGTCGAACGCGGCGCACAGCTCGTCGAACGCGGCGGCGTACGCGGGGAACGCGTCGTACAGCTCGCGGCCCATCCCGGGCCGCTGGCTGCCCTGCCCGGTGAACAGGAACGCCCAGGAGCCGCCCGCCTCGCCCGGCGCCTGCCCCGTGACCAGGCCGGTGGCCGGGTCACCCTGGCTCAGCGCGCGCAGCGCGGCCAGCCGGGACGGCTGGTCGGCGGCCAGGATCACCGCGCGGTCCTCGAAGTGGGTGCGGGTCGCCGCCAGCGAGTAGCCGACGTCCACCGGGCGGACGGCGTCGCCACGCGAAGTGCCGTCCGGGCTACTGCCGGAGCTGTCCTCTTCCAACAGCGTGAGGAGGCGCCGGGCCTGCCCGCGCAGGGCCGGCTCGCCGCGGCCGGAGAGCACCCAGGGCAGCGGGAGATCCTCGGCGGGCGCCGTTCCCGGCACCGAGTCGGCCGGCACCGCGTCAGGTGGCGCCGCGTCGACGGCGACCGGGGGCGCGGCCAGGACCAGGTGGCAGTTGGTGCCGCCCATCCCGAAGGAGCTGACCCCGGCGATCGGCGCGCTGTCGTCCGCCGGCCAGTCGGTGGCCTCCGTGACGACCCGCAGGCCGAGCTCGTCCAGGGGGATCGCCGGGTTCGGCCGCTCGAAGTTCAGGCTGGCGGGCAGCCGCCGGTGGGAGAGGGCGAGAGCGGTCTTGAGCAGGCCGACCAGGCCGGCGGCCCCCTCGAGGTGACCCACGTTCGTCTTGGCCGAGCCGACCAGCAGTGGCCCGGTGTTCTCCCCGGCACGGGCCGCGCCGATCACCGCGCCCAGCGCCGCCGCCTCCACCGGGTCGCCGACGGGTGTGCCGGTGCCATGCAGCTCGACGTACCTCGCCCGCGCGGGCGAGACGCCGGCGGCCTGGTAGGCGGCGCGCAGCACCGCCTCCTGGGCGTGCTGGTCGGGCACGGTCAGGCCGGCGCCGCCGCCGTCGTTGTTGACCGCGCCGCCGAGCAGCACGCAGCGCACCGGGTCGCCGTCCGCGAGGGCGCGGGCGAGCGGCTTGAGGACGACGGCGACCCCGCCCTCGCCACGCACGTAGCCGTTGGCCCGCGCGTCGAAGGTGAAGCAGCGGCCGTCCGGCGAGAGCGCGCCGAAGCGGACGCTCGCGGCGGAGCTGGCCGGGGCCAGGATGAGGTTGATCCCGCCGACGATCGCCAGCTCCGCCTCGCCGCGGCGCAGCGACTCGGCGGCCAGGTGCACGGCGACCAGCGACGAGGACTGGGCGGCGTCCACGGTGAGGCTGGGCCCGGTGAGCCCGAGCAGGTAGGACAGCCGGTTGGCGAGCAGGCCCCGGCCGAGCCCGGTCATGGTGTGCCGGCCCGCCGCCGGGCCGCCCCGCTGATGGTGCAGGGCGGCGTAGTCGTCCCAGATCGCCGCGGTGAACACGGCGGTACGGCTGCCGGCGAGGGTGGCCGGCACGATCCGGGCGTCCTCGACCGCCTCCCAGCCCAGCTCCAGCAGCAGCCGCTGCTGGGGGTCGGTCGCGGCGGCCTCCCGGGGGGAGATCCCGAAGAAGTCGGCGTCGAAGCGGTCGACCTCGTCGAGGAACGCGCCGAACGGCGGCGCGTCCGCGGACCAGCGGTCCGCCGGCGGGGCGCCGACCGCCTGCCCGCCGCGCTCCAGCAGCCGCCAGAACGCGGCGACGTCCGGTGCTCCGGGCAGCCGGGCGGCCAGGCCGATGACGGCCACCGGTTCACCCGCCGCGGCCGCCGAGGGGAAGGCGGCCGCGGCGGGTGACTGCCCACGGGCGGACGACTGGCCATTGCCGGACGGGACCTGATCGTTGACCATCTGTGCTCGGGCTCCCTCGTGAGAACGACACGGCGGGTAGGCCTCGAGCGTCGGTGCGGTGGCTAACGGTGTCCTTCGCGCCGGCTAAAGCACCGGGGACGCGCCGGCCGCGGCCGGGGCGTCGTCAGTAGGCCAGCAGAGCCAGTTGGCCAGCAGGGTCAGTAGGCCAGCAGAGCCAGTAGGCCAGCAGGGTCAGTCGGCCAGGGAGAGCGCGCGCGACGGGCAGTGGGAGACGGTCTCCCGCACCTCCTCCTGCTCGGCCGGGTCCGTGGCCTCGGCCCGCAGCACCACGACGATGCCGTCGTCCGACTGGTCGAAGCGCTCGGGGTCGGCCAGGACGCACTGCCCGGCGCCCAGGCAGCGGTTGGTGTCAGCGATGACGCGCATGCGGTCCGGTCCTTTTCGTCGTCGGTGCCGGGGCGGACGCCCCTCACCCGCCCCGCGCCCTCACCAGGCGACGGGCAGCTCGAAGACGCCCTGCACCCCGCCGGCGTCCTTGCCGGGGAGCCGGTCGAGCGGCACCGCGAGCCGCAGGCCGGGGAGGCGGGCGAACAGCGTGGAGAAGGCGATCTCCAGCTCGGCGCGGGCGATGTTGTGCCCGATGCACTGGTGCGCGCCGTGACCGAAGGACACGTGGCTACGGGCGCGGCGGGTCAGGTCGAGAAGGTCCGGGTCGGGGAAGACCGTGTCGTCGCGGTTCGCGGCGGAGAGCACGACGAGAACGCCGTCCCCGGCGGCGACGGGCTGGCCGGCCAGTTCGGTGTCGGCCGTCGCGAACCGGGCGACGCTGTCGGCGATCGTGGTGAAGCGCAGCAGCTCCTCGACGGCGCTCGGCAGCAGCGCGGGGTCGGCGCGCAGCGCGGCGAGCTGGTCGGGGTGCTCGAGCAGGGCGACCACGCCGAGCGCGATGGCGCTGGCCGTCGTCTCGTGGCCGGCCACGAGCAGCAGCAGTGAGATGTCGACGAGCTCGCGCCGGGTCAGGATCCCGGGGCGCACCTGCTCGGCGATGAGGACGTCGAGCAGGCCGTCGCCGGCGGAGCGTTCCTTGTCCTGGATGAGCCCGTCGAGGTACTGGAGCAGCTGGGTGAACGCGTCCGCGCTCTCCTCCAGCGTCGAGGTGCCGCTGGCCACCCGCCGCGACTGCTGCTCGAAGAACGCGTGGTCCCCGTAGGGCACCCCGAGCAGCTCGGAGATGACGATCGACGGGATCGGCAGCGCGAACTCGGGCACCAGGTCGACCACCGGGCCCTTGGCGACGACCGCGTCGAGCAGCTCGTCGACGAGCCGCTGGATGCCGGGGCGCAGGCCGTTGATCCGGCGCATGGTGAAGCTGGACTGCAGCATCCGCCGCTGCGCGGTGTGGTCCGGCGGGTCCATGCCGATGAAGTTGCGGACCTTGCGGGCCGCCTCGAAACGCGGGCTGGTCGCCGGGTAGCGCGGGTCGGCGCGCTCCGACGAGAACAGCCCCGTGTTCAGCAGCACTTCACGGGCCTCGGCGTGCCCGGTGACGGCCCACACCCGCCGGCCGTCGTAGAGCCGCACCGGGTTCACCGGCCCGTGCTCGCGGTAGCGGGCGTAACCGGCGGGCGGGTGGAACGGGCACGTCCGCGCCAGCGGGTACTCGGGGATCTCGGTCCCAGTCATGGGACGACCTCCAGGGGACAGGTCCTGGCCCCGGGGCCGCGGACCGGTCGAGGTGCGCCGTCCGCGCCGGGTGCGCCGGTAGGATGACCGCTCCCAGTTAGCCGGGGCTAAAGCGTCAGCCGGTCGGCGAAGCGCGCGCGGTAGGCCCGCCCCGCCTCCCCGGGGACGGCGGAGAGCAGCTCCTGGGTGTACCGGTGCCGCGGGTCGGCGAACACCTGCTCCACCGGTCCGGTCTCGACGATCCGGCCGTCCTTCATCACCAGCACCCGGGCGCAGACCTCCCGCACCACGGCCAGGTCGTGCGAGATGAACAGGGTGGCCAGTCCGAGGGAGTCGCTCAGCTCCCGGAACAGGGCCAGCACCTGCGCCTGCACCGAGACGTCGAGGGCGGAGACGGGCTCGTCGCAGACGAGCAGCCGCGGCCGGGTCGCCAGCGCGCGGGCGATGGCCACCCGCTGCCGCTGCCCCCCGGACAGCGCCAGCGGGCGGCGGTCCAGGTGGACGTCGGACAGCCCGACCTGTTCCAGCAGGGTCAGGGCCTGCGCGCGGCGCTCCCGGCGCGCCACCCCGGCGGCCTCCAGGCCTTCACCGATGATGCGGGCGACCGTCCAGCGTGGATCGAAGGCGCTCAGCGGATCCTGCGGGACGAGCTGGAGCAGGTGGCGCCGGGCCCGCCGTTCCCGCTCGGGTACGCCGCTCCACGGCTGCCCGGCCAGCCGGATCTCGCCGGCGTCGGCGGCGACGAGGCCGAGCACCAGGCCGGCCAGGGTGGACTTCCCGGAGCCCGACTCGCCCACCAGCCCGAGCGTCTCACCGGCCCGCAGGGTGAACGAGACGTCGTCGACGGCGGTGCGCCGGCTGCCCCGCGGCCCGCGGAAGTGCTTGGTGGCACCGGCGACCGCGAGCAGCGGTGCCGCCTCGGCGGAGCCCAGGACGTCATCCGCCCCGGCCGCCCCGGCCGCGTCGGTCGTGGTGGCGGTCGCGGTGGTGTCGGCCGCCGGGTCGACGGCGTCCGGACGTCCGCGACGGCCGGGGACGGCGTCCAGCAGCGCGATCGTGTAGGGATGCTGGGGGCTGGCCAGGACATCGGCGGCCGGCCCGGTCTCGACGACGACCCCCTCGCGCATCACCGCGACCTCGTCGGCCAGCGCCTCGACCACCGCCAGGTCATGACTGATCAGCAGCAGCCCGGTGCCCTCCGCCTTGAGCTGCCCGAGCAGGCCGAGGATGCGGGCCTGCACCGAGGCGTCGAGCGCGGTGGTCGGCTCGTCCGCGATGAGCAGGCCGGGCCCGGCGGCCAGCGCGGAGGCGATCAGCGCCCGCTGGCGCAGGCCGCCGGAGAGCTGATGGGCGTAGCTGCGGGCCCGCTCGGCCGGGTCGGGGATGCCGACCCGCTCCAGCAGCGTGTGCACGGCCGGCTCGACCTCCTTACGGGGGAGCAGCCGGTGCGCCAGGATCGGCTCGGCGACCTCGCGGCCGATCGGGCGGAGCGGGTCGAGCGCGACCAGCGCGTCCTGGGAGACCAGCCCGATGCGCCGGCCGCGGACCTTCAGCCAGTCCCGCGGCCGGAAGGCGAGGGGGTCCGCGTCGTCGATGCGCAGCCGGCGGGCGGTGACGGTGGCCGTCGGCCCGGCCAGGCCGAGCAGCGCGCGGGCCAGCGCGCTCTTGCCGGACCCGGACTCCCCGACGAGGGCCAGGCAGCGGCCCGCGGTCAGGGTGAGCGAGACGTCGCGCACGGCGTGCACCTGCCCGGGGCCGGAGCCGAACCGCACGTCGAGGCCGTCCACCTCGACCAGCACGGCCGGCTCCGGCGGCTGCGGTGATTCCGGCGGGGACACCGCCGCCGCCGGGGGAGAGAGCAGCTCGGGAGCGTCGTCGGCTCCGGTGACGGCCGTCATGACCAGACCCGCCCTTCTGACCTGGCCTGCGCGTGGCGGCCGAGCACGGTGACCGCGAGGACCACGGCGACCAGCAGCAGGCCGGGGAACACCGCGATCCACCAGGCCTGCCCCAGGTAGTCCTGGCCCTCGGTCAGCATCGCCCCCCACTCGGGGCTGGGTGGCTGGGCGCCGAGGCCGAGATAGCTCAGCGCCGACGCCGAGGCGATGGCGATGCCGAGGGTGACGGTGGCGAAGACCAGCAGCGGCGCCAGGGTGTTCGGCAGTACGTGCCGGGCGGCGACCCGCCACCGGTGCACGCCCAGCCCGACCGCCGCGCTCACGTACCCGGAGCGGCGGACGACCAGCGCCTGGCCGCGGATCACCCGGGCGAACCCGGGAACGCCGCTGATGGCGACGGCCAGCGTGACGCCGACCACACCCTTGCCGGTGATCATCACGACTATCAGCGCGAGCAGCAGGGCGGGCAGCGCCAGCATCACGTCGGTGATGCGCATGAGCAGCGTGTCCACGAACCGGCCACCCAGTGCGGCCGCCAGCCCCCAGACCGTGGCGATCGCCATGGCGATGCCGGTGGCGGCGACTCCGATGGTCAGCGAGTAGCGGGTTCCGTGCACCACCCGGGCGAAGACGTCCCGGCCGAGCTGGTCGGTGCCGAACCAGTGGTCGCCGCCCGGCGCCTGCAGGGTGGCGAGCAGGTCGCCGTCGGTGGGCCCGGTGCCGGTGAACAGCGACGGCCAGGCCGCCGCCAGGAGGAACAGCAGCAGCACGAGCGCGGCGATCAGCACACCCGGGCGCAGCCCGCCCCGCCGGGCTGACCGGCCCGACCGGCCCGGGACGCGAAACGTGGGGACGCTCATGCCGCGGCCACCCCCGTCCGCCTGCGCAGCCGAGGGTCGACCACCGCGTACAGCAGCTCCAGCAGGGCGCTGACGGCGACGAACACCACCGCTGACAGCGCGACCACCCCTTGCACGACGGGGAAGTCGCGGTCGGAGACGGCCTGCAGGGCCACCCGCCCGATGCCGGAGCGGGCGAAGACGGTCTCCACGATCACGGCGCCGCCGAGCAGCGTGCCGACGAACCAGCCCGACAGGGTCAGCGCGGGCAGGCTCGCGTGCCGCAGCGCGTGCCGCGCGCGCACCGAGTACTCGGCGCTGCCCCGGGCCCGCGCGGTCAGCACGAAGGGCGCCTCCAGAGCGGAGAGCAGCCCCTCGCGCATCACCTGGATGAGCACCGCCGCGATCGGCAGCGCGAGGGTGACCACCGGCAGGATCAGCGAGCGCGGGTCACCGGCGTCGGCCACCGGGAACCAGCCGAGGTGGAACGAGAAGACGGTGAGCAGGAGGATCCCCAGCCAGAAGGGGGGAGTGGAGACGACGACCAGCTCCAGCAGCGAGCTGATCCGGCGGGGCCAGCGGGCCCGACCGGAGGTCAGCAGGGTCACGGCCACCGCGAGCACCACCGCGGAGAGCATCGCCCACAGGGCGAGCTCGACGGTCGCGCCCACCTGGTCGGTGATCACCGACCAGACCGGCTGCTGGAGCTGGTAGGAGTCGCCGAGGCGACCGGTGGCCAGCCGTCCCATGTGGTCCAGGTACTGCGCGAACAGCGAGTCGTCCAGGCCGTACTCGGCCCGGATCTGGGCTCGCTGTTCCGGCCCGACCAGCGCGTGCGTTCCGATGATCGCGTTGACCGGGTCCCCGGGTATGAGCTGGAGCACCAGGAACGCGGCGGTGACCGCGCCCCAGATGACCAGGACGGCGCCGAGCAGGCGGACCGCCACGAGACGGATGGCCGGGTGCATCAGTCGGCCTGCACCCAGGCGGGGTAGAACTCGGGCCAGGTGGCGATGCTCAGCCGCAGGTCGTGCACCTTCTTGTTGACCCCGACGACCCCGTTCTTCACATACGCCGGGACGACGACGGCCTGGTCGATCGTCCACTTCTGGACCTGGGAGTAGTACTTCGCCCGCTCCTTCGGGTCCTGCTCGGCCTGGGCCGCCTTCAGCCACTCGTCGACCTGCGGGTCGGCGACGAGGGCGAAGTTGTGGCCGCCGCCCACGGAGGTCTCGGTGGACAGGAAGAACGAGCTCAGGATGTCACCGTCCGGGCGGGCCCACTGCAGCTCGACGGTGTCGTACTTCCCGCCGTCCAGCAGGCCGGAGATCTCGGCGGCGTCCGTCGAGGCGTGCAGGTCGAGGAAGAAGCCGATCTTCTTCAGTTCGGCCTGGGCCGCCTGGGAGAAGACGGTCGCCTCACCGTAGATCGGCGCGAAGACGGTCAGCCGCTTGCCGTCCTTGGTGCGGTAGCCCTCGGCGTCGCGCCCGGTCCAGCCGGCCTCGTCGAGCAGCTTGCCGGCCTCGTCCGGGTCGTACGGCCAGGTCTTCTCCAGCGACGGGTCGTAGCTGTTCGGAGTGGTCGGGGACAGCGGGCTCCACGCCCGCTCGGTGGTGCCCTGGAACACCGACTTCACGATGGTGTCCAGGTCGAGGCTGCGCTGGAACGCCTTGCGCACCCGGATGTCGGAGAACAGCTCGCTCTTGGTGTTGAGGTAGAAGGCGTCGACGGCGCCCGGCACCTGCTTGCTGATCGTGGTCAGCCGCGGGTTCTTGCCGACCGAGGCGATCTGGTTGGACGGGATGTCGGCGGCGCCGTCCACCTGGCCGGAGCTGAGCGCGCCGACCCGGGTGGCGTCCTCGGTGATGAACCGGATCGTGACCGAGTCCAGCCGGGCGGGGCCGCTGTGCCCGGCGCTCTTCGGCGCCCAGTCGTAGTCGGCGAACCGGGTGTAGGAGCGCTGCTGGCCGCGGGTGTAGGCGGCGGCCTTGAACGGCCCCGACCCGATCGAGTCGGTGCCCGAGCACAGCTTGTCGGCGCCGGCCTTCAGCGACGCCGGTGAGGCGATGCCGAGGAAGGTGGTGCTGACGACCTGCAGGAACGGCGCGTAGGGCCGGCTGAACGAGACCTGGAGCTCCTGCGGGCCGGTGACCTTCACACCCTCGTACGGCCCGAGCAGCCCGGCGGCGAACTGGGACTCGGTGTCCTTGGCGACGATGTGGTCGAAGTTCGCCTTGACCGCCGCCGCGTCGAGCTTGGCGCCGTCGTGGAAGGTGACGTCGTCGCGCAGCTCGAAGGTGTAGGTGCGGCCGTCGTCGCTGATCTTCCAGGACTTCGCCAGCCACGGCTCGAACGAGCCGTCGGGCGTCTGGTAGACGAGAGAGTCGAACACCGAGCGCTGTGCGAACGCGGTGACGTCCTGGGCACTGGCATGGGGGTCCCAGCAGTCCGGCTCCTGCCGGGCGGCGTAGGTGACGCTTCCACCAACGCGTGGCTGGGCGTCCGCGGTGCCGCTCCCGCCGTCGTCGGACCCGCAGGCCGCGGTGGCCAGGGTGACGGCGAGGGCCGCGAACAGCCCTGCTCTTCGTGCCGTTCGGCGCGATCGCATTCAAGTACTCCGTACACGGTATGGATAGGGACCACCACCTTGGTGGCGGTTTCTAAAGCCGCGCTGAAATCCCTGGCTGGGTGGCTGGACTTACCGTCGCCGCCGCGCTGGCGAGCAGCTCGAAGGACCGCAGGCGGTCGGCCTGGCCGGGCACCACGGTGAGCGCCATCAGCTCGTCCGCGCCGGTGGCCTCGACCAGCCCGGCCAGCTGCCGGCGCACCGTGTCCACGCCGCCGATGACCTGGGGGGCGGCGAGATCCGTGAGGAAGGCCCGCTCGGCCTGGTTGTAGGCGTGCGCGCGCTCGGTGTCGGCGGAGGGGAACGCGTCGAAGGCGCCGATGGTGCGCATCCAGATCTTGCCGAGCAGGTAGGGGGCGGCGGCTTGCGCCGCGGCCTGGTCGCTGTCGGCGACCGTCGCGATCACGCTGATCAGCGCGTACGGCCGGTCGAGGTGGGCCGAGGGCTGGAAGGCGGCCCGGTAGTGGCGCAGCGCCGCCGCGCTCGCGTGCGGGTTGATGTGGTGGGCGAAGGCGTAGGGGAGGCCGAGGGCGGCGGCGAGCCCGGCGCTGGCCGGACTGGAACCGAGCAGCCACAGCTCCGGCCGGCTGTCGGCGGCGGGCACCGCGAGCACCCGGCTGCCCGGGTCGGTCGGGGCGAAGTAGCCGGAGAGCTCCCGCAGCTGGCCCTCGAAGCCGTCGTCGCCGCCGGGGGCGCGGCGCAGCGCCCGGGCGGTGGTCGGATCGGTGCCGGGCGCCCGGCCCAGCCCGAGGTCGACCCGGCCCGGGAAGAACGCCTCCAGCGTGCCGAACTGCTCGGCGACGACGAGCGGGGCGTGGTTGGGCAGCAGCACCCCGCCCGACCCGACCCGCAGCGTGCTGGTCGCCGCGGCGATCCGGCCGGCGAGCACCGCCGGTGTCGAGGTGGCCAGGCTGGGGGTGTTGTGGTGCTCGGCCACCCAGTACCGGTGGTAGCCGAGCTCCTCCACCCGGGGCGCGAGCGCGACGGTGTCGCGCAGCGCCCGGGTGGCGCTGCCGCCCTCGAAGACGGGTACGACGTCGAGGACGGACAGGGGCAGACCGGCGGGGCGTGTCATCGGAGCCTCCGGGAAGGCCGCCCCGGCGCCAGGCGGCGGGGCGGCGGATGTCGGCGCGAGCCGTGCGTGGGTACGTGTGTGCGGTGGGTGAGGTACGGGTGGATGCGAGCCCGGATGGAGCGGGGCGAGGGGTGGTCCCGGGCGCCGGGTCAGGGGCTCCGGGACCGGTCCGGGGGAGAGCGGTCCGGCGCGGGCTCAGACCGAGTTGGGCACCGGCTCCGCGGGGGCGGCCGGGGCCGCCTGGGGGGCCGGCGCCGGGCGGCCGGGCAGCAGGAAGCCGGCCGAGAACACGACGAGGCCGGCGGCGACCGGCCACCAGAAGGCGTTCGCGAACGAGTCGGCCGTCGGGGCCGCGTGTGCCCCGCCGCCCTGCAGGATCAGGGCCACGACCGCCACGCCCAGCGACGCGCCGATCTGGTTGAGGATGAACACCGCGCCGGTCGCGCCGGCGACCGCCGTCAGCGGGACGGTGCGGTACACCGAGCCCATCGTGGGCGCGCCGACCAGCCCGAGCCCGAAGCCGATGACGAGCTGGGCGGGGGTCAGCAGGGCCTGGGAGGTGTCCGCCCCGGACTGGGTGAACACCAGGGCGCCCGCGGTGACCAGCAGGGCGCCGGTGGGCACCAGCAGCCGCGCGCCGATGCGGTCGGCGAGGTTGCCGGCCAGCGGCATGCCGATCATGGTGCCGACGCCCAGCGGGGCCAGCAGCAGGCCGGACTCCAGCACCGAGTGGTCGTGCACCTGCTGGTAATAGAGCGGCAGCAGGAACAGCAGCGCGAACAGGCCGCCGCCGACCAGGAACATGATGGTCACGCTGGCACTGAAGCCCTTGCTGGCGAACAGCCGCAGGTCGAGCAGCGGGGTGCCGGCGGTGCGCAGGGCGTGCGCGGCGTACCCGGCGAACAGCGCGGCGCCGAGGACCAGGCCGATCACGACCTGGACGCTGCCGAAGCCGTCCCGCCCGGCCTGGGAGAGCGCGAAGACGACCGCGGCGAAGCCGGGGCACAGCAGGGCCACGCCGAGGGCGTCGAGGGGCACCGGTGAGCCGTCCCGCGGCGGGTCGGCGGGCAGTACCACGACGGCCAGCACGATCGCGGCCAGCGCGAACGGGATGTTCACCAGGAACATCCACTCCCAGGAGAAGTTCTCCAGCAGCACGCCGCCGACGATCGGGCCGAGCACCGGCCCGAGCGTGATCGGAACCGAGATCAGGCCCATCACCCGCCCCATGCGGGCCGGGCCGGCGGCGCCGGCCACCACGGTCATCATGATCGGGTCGACCATGCCGCCGCCGAGCCCCTGCAGGACCCGGAAGGCGATCAGACTCTCCGCGTTCCAGGCCACCGCGCACAGCGCCGAGCCGGCGAGGAACAGCGACAGGCCGAGCAGCCACATCCGCCGCGAGCCGAAGCGCGCCATCGCCCAGCCGGCCAGCGGGATGGCGAGCGCGACCGCCAGCAGGTAGCCGGTGGTCACCCACTCGATCGTGGCGAGCGAGGCCTCGAACTCCGCGCTGAGCGTGCTGATCCCGACGTTGACGATGGTCGCGTCCAGGTAGGACATCATCCCGCCGAGCACCATCACCCCGATGAGGATCAGCAGGGCGGAATCGAGCCGAGGGGGGCTGTCCTCCGCCGTGTCCGTGCCTACCATCGAACCCTCCTTGAAACCGATCTTGAGTAAAAGTGAACTGCTCGTTTCAATGTGATGGGTCGGACGGTAGCATGCGTGCATGGGTGTGGGCGAGACCACCGGCGCGGCGGGAATCCCGGCAGAACGGGGCCGGCTGGACAAGCGGCGCGCGATCGTGGAGGCCGCGCTGCGGGTCTTCGCCCGGCACGGCTACGCCGAGGCGACGATCGACCTGATCGCCACCGAGGCGGGGGTGGCGAAGCCGACGATCTACAACCACCTGGGGTCGAAGGAGAACCTGTTCCGGTACGTCATGACGACGACCGCGGCGCTGTCCAACGCGAAGGCGCTCGAGGTGCTCGAGAGCTTTCCCCAGGACGCGGGCGGGCTGCGCGGCGGGCTGGAGGACGTAGCGACCCGGCTCGTCGACTGCTACTGCGACGAGCGGTCCGAGGCGGTGCGCCGGCTGCTCTACGCCGAGGCGCTGCGCTTCCCCGACCTCTACGACGCCGTGCGCGCCAGCGGCGCCGACCAGTTCGTGGAGGTGCTGGCCGGGCGGCTCGCCCGGCTCGCGCACGCGGGTCTGCTGCACATCGACGACCCGATGCGCGGGGCGAACCAGTTCATCTCGCTGGTCTACGAGGAGCTGCCGGCGCGCAGCATCCTGGGCGCCCGGCCACTGCAGCCGCGTGAGGTCGACGAGGTCGTCCGCGCCGGGGTCGACACCTTCCTGCGCGCCTTCGGCCCCGCTTCGGCCGCACCCGTCGCGCCGTCCGCGCCCTCCGGGGGGCCCGGAGGCGCGGACGACGCCCGAGCTCAGGCGGCGGAGCGCACCGCCGGGTCGGCGTAGCGCAGCCGGGCGAACTGCCGGGTCAGCGCCAGCCGGGTCGGGGCGTTGCCGCCGTGCATGCGCAGCACCGACAACAGCGTCCACAGCCGGGTCTGGGCGAAGTGCGACGGCGCGCCGTGCACGTCGTCATGGGCGAGCAGCCGGATCCGCGGCACCAGCCGGCGCAGCAGCCGCGCGTCGCCGGGCGGGATGATCTCGTCACGCAGGCTGGTCACGTGCGCGACCGGAATCCGCAGCGCCGCCAGCTCGTCCTCCCGCAGCGCCCAGTCCCGCACAGCCGGGTAGACGTCCTCGGCGCTGGTCCGGGTCAGGTGCGCCAGGGTGTCGGTGGTGACCCTCGGCACCCGGCGCTGCCAGGCGGGGTCGGTGAAGAACTCCCGCACCGGGGCGCCCGCGCCCACCACCCCGGCGATCCGGTCGTCGTGCAGCGCGGCCCGCAGCGCCAGCTGACCGCTGAAGCTCAGCGCCAGCAGGTAGACGTCGGCGGTGCCGGCCGGCCGGCCGATCGCGTCGAGCAGGGCGGGGAACAGCGTCCAGCTGTCGGCCCGGTAGGGCAACGTGTTCTCGCCGACGCCCGGCAGCTCGGTGACCAGCCCGGCGAAGCCCAGCTCGGCCAGGCCCAGCAGCACCGGCGCCCACTGCTCCTTGGTCGACACGATGCCCCCGGTCATGACCAGCAGCGGCCGTGGCCCGGCGGCGCCCCCGGCCTCCCCGGTGCTCCCAGCGTCGAGGCCGGTCGTCCAGCAGCGCACCCGGCCCGCGGGCAGCTCGACGTCCAGGCGGCGCAGCGCCGGGTGCGCGGTGCTCCAGCGGGCGAACTCCCCGGTCGCCCGCTCGAGCGCCCGGGCCCGCGCCGGACCGTCGACGAACGGGAAGCGGGCCATCGTGTAGTGCACGCTGGCCTCCAGCGACCGGCCCTCGGCGGCCAGGTCGTCGGCCAGCGCGCTCCACTCGAACGCCCACGAGCCCGGGACGCCGTCCTCGTCGTGGCGGATCCGGGCCAGCAGCGGGTCGTAGTGCCCGGCGGGCAGCCCCTGCGACACCGCGTGTGCCACGACGAAGGTCTTCAGCTCGGCGAGATCGTTCACGTCCGCTCCAGATCGTTCTGTTCCAGGGCTTCCTTGACCTCGGTCAGCACGTCGGCGGCCTGGGCGCCGTCGATCGCCCGGTGGTCGAAGGAGAGGCTCAGGCGCAGCACCGGGGCCACGGCCAGCTCGCCGTCGCGCACCACCGCCCGGGGCAGGACGCGCCCGACGCCGAAGGTCGTGGTCGTGCCGCCGACCGACTGGAAGGAGTCGACCGCCCGGTGGCCCAGCGATGTCACGGCGAAGGTGCCGGTCAGATGCGGGCGCAGGGCCAGCGAGCGGGCTGCCCGGCGGAAACGGAGCCGGCCCACCAGCCACGGCGCCGCGTGCAGCCGGCGGATCCCCTCGAAGTCGGGCAGCCGCTGCGGGTCGCCGTCGCGGACCCGCTCCAGGTGCGCCTGGATCTCCGCCAGGCCCACCTCGTGCAGGTTCGGCACCACGGTGCCGAGGACCACCCGCCGCCCGTCCAGGACCTTGTCCAGCGTCAGCTTGCCGTGGACGAACGGGTAGTGCGCGACCCGGGTCCGCAGCCCGCCGCGCAGCGCCGCGTTGGCGTCCGGGTGGCGGGCCAGCACGCGCCCGGCGGCCCGCAGCACGTAGGCGCTCGTCGCGTAGCGCACCCCGCTCTGCGCCCGCGCCGCCTCGCGGTGGGCGAGCACCCGGGTCATGTCCACCTCGGTGTCCAGGAACACGGGGGAGAACTCGCGCACCGTCGCCAGGAAGAACTGGGTGTGCCGGCGCTGCCGGGGCAGCGGCGCGGGCCCGGCGGCCACCAGCTCGGGTTCGCCGCCGCCGGCGGTGCCGGCGGTACCGCCGGTGCCGGTGCCCGTGCCGGGCGCGGGAGCCGCCGCCGGGCCGCCGCCGGCAGCCGCGCGCGGGCCGGCGGGAGCCGTCGGCGTGCCCGCCGTCACGACCGCACCGCCAGCTGGTAGACGGCCTCCAGGCTGGGGGCCTCCAGGACCTCGGCCAGCGGGAGCGAGCGGCCGGTCTCCCGCTCCAGGATCGTGCACAGCGCCAGCAGCTGGACCGAGTCCCACGACTCCACGGAGTCGAGATCCCGGTCGAGGTCGTCGGCGGTGACGGGCAGGGCGAGCTCGTCGCGCAGCAGGGCGACGAAGTCCTCGACGGTTCTCACGGTCACGGTGCGTCCTCATCGAAGCGGGCGGTCAGGCGGACGTGCGGCGGCGGCTCGGGCAGGTCGCGAAGGTCGTGGCGGAAGCGGGCACCGGCGTCGTCCGCGCTCACCGCGGCGAAGCCGGCGCGGGGGTAGAAGTCGGCGACCTTGCCGTTCTTCGCGGTGCGGGTGTAGTCGGCGCGGACCTCGGCGGCGCCGGTCCGGTGCGCGTGGCGCAGCACCGCGGCCAGCACCGCCTGCTCGATGCCGCGGGCGAACACCCGGCAGCTGAGCAGGAAGTCGTCGATGCGCAGCGTGGTGCCGTCCCGGCTGGTCACCACCACCCCGACCAGGCCGTTGTCGCCCAGCCGGTCGGCCGAGGAGACGACGAGTACCCGGACCGCCGGGTCCGCGGCAAGCGCCTCGACCTCGGCGGGCCGCAGCCGACGGGTGTTCAGGTTGAACTGGTTGGTGCGCAGGGTCAGCTGGGAGACCCGGGCGAGCTGCGCGGGTGCTGCCGGCTCGACGGTGACCGCGATACCGAGCTCGCGCAGGTAGTCGTCCAGGGAGCCGGCGGTGTCCAGCAGCTCCCGGCGGGCCCGGTCGGCCCGGTAGCGCTCGGGGCGGGCCACGTCGTCGGCGGTCAGCTCGCGCACGTCGAACCAGCCGTCGGCGAGCAGCCGCTGGACGTGCAGCGCCGGCTCACCGTCGACGTCGACGACGGCGACCCCGGGCAGCTCGCGGCGCACCACACCGCGCTCGAACGGGCTGTCGTCGACGAAGACGATGCTGTCCACCCCCAGACCGAGCTCGGCGGCCAGCTCGGCGAGATGGCGGTGCTTGGGCCCCCAGTCGGCGCGGACCACGGCGAAGTCGTCCTCGCGCAGCACCATGCCCGGGTGTTCGCGCAGCACCGAGACGACCGGCTCCTGGTCGTTCTTGCTGACCGCCGCGAGCAGCACGCCCTGCGCGCCGATCTGGCGCACGACCCGCTGGAACCGGCGGAACGCCTGGCCGCGGTAGCCGCCGTCGACCTCGATGCCCTCCGGGCCGACCTCACCGAGGATGCCGCCCCAGACGGTCTCGTCGAGGTCGAGCGCGAGCACCTTGCGCCCGCCGCCGGTCGCGGCCCGGATCAGGTGGGCCACCTCCCGGGCGTAGGCGGCGAGCAGCGCGTCGGACAGGTGCGCGTGCGCGTAGACGGCCGCCCGCGGGTCACGGGCGGGGATGCCGGCGGCGAGCAGCGGGTCGAGGTCGACGACGGCCACCGCCGGATGGGTCTCGGCGAGCCGCAGCAGCCGCGCGTTCGCCTCCCGCCAGGCCGCTCCCAGCCGGGCCCGCTCGCGGCGGTCGAGCAGCTGGCCGGTCAGCTCGCCGGGCAGCGCCAGTGTGTTGAGTACCAGCGTGGCGCCCTGCCCGGCCGAGCCGAAGACGTCCACGACCCGCTCCACCAGCGCGGTCTTCTCCGCCAGCACCCGTTCGGCGTCGCCGGCCCGCCACGGGTTCGGCAGGTCGTCGCTGACGACCTCCGGGTCGAGCACGAGCAGCACGAAGGACGGCCGTCCCGCGTACAGCGCGCTGCCGGGGTCGATCAGCTCGGTGACCCAGGTGTCGAAGTCCGCGAGTTCGAGACGGCCGAGCACGCCGTGCCGGGCGAGCTCGGCGGTCAACGCGGGGACCAGCGCGTTGAGGGTGCCGTGCCCGGTGACGGTGACCGCCGGCGCGGGCACCCGGGGATGCGCGGCGAGCACCTCGTCGGGGTCGAGCCGGGCCAGCAGCCGCCCGGCGGCGAGCAGCTCGGGCCCGCTCAGCCCGGCGAGCAGCCCCCGGACAGTCGGGTAGTCGGCGGCGAGCCGCCCGGCCCGGTGCAGCGCCCGCAGATCCGGCTCCGGCGCGTTCTCGGCCGGCGCGGCTTCAGTCGCCGCGGTCTGGGGTGGCGCGGTCTGGTCCGGGGCCGCCTCGGTCGGCGCGGCCTCGGCTGGTGCGGTCCGGGTCATCAGGAGTCCCCTCCGCCGCCCTGCAGGGCGAAGCCGGCCTTGATCCACTTGCTGGACTCGATGGAGACGCCGACCGCCCGCTCACCCGCGCCGAGCTTGGCCAGCGCCCGCTCCAGCTGGAGGAAGACGATCGCGTTGCCGCAGTTGCCGGCCTCGTCGACGACGGTCACCTCACCGGCCCGGGGCAGCGCCAGCTTCTCGGTGATCAGCCTGGTCATCCGCCCGGACAGCTGCGGCGGCAGCAGCAGGTCCACCTCGCCGGGGCTCCAGCCGGTGGCGGTGAGCAGCTCCTCGAGCACCTCGCCGGTCATCGCCGGCACGTGCTGCTCGATGGCCTTGTAGTCCTCGGTCGCGGCCGGGCGGGTGCTGTCACGGTCGGTCGGCCCGAACCACTCCAGCGTCGCGCCGGGCGGACGGCCGAGCCCGACCAGCCGGGTGAACAGCGCCCGCACCACCGCCGAGCCGGGGCCCGGCTCGGTCGACAGCACCGCCGCGCCGGCGGCGTCCCCGAACAGCACGTAGTTGACGAGCTGCGCGGGCGGCAGTTTGCGCAGGTCTGCGGTGACGTCGTAGAACCGGGCGATCACGTCGCCGCCGAGGACCAGTACCCGCCGGCCGCTGCCGGCCAGCAGGATCTGGCGCGCCACGTCCAGCGCCTGCACGGCACCGGAGCACCCGGACTGCAACTGGTAGGTCCGGACGTCGTTGATGCCCAGCCGGTCGGCGACGATGTTCACGGTGGCCGGCATGAGCTGGTCGGGGGTGGCGGTGCCGAGCACCACCGCGTCGATGTCGCCGGGCCCCAGCCCGGCCGCGGCCAGCGCCTGGCGGCCCGCCCGCTCGACGAGCTCGGCGAGGGTGCTGGTGAGCTGGCCGGACTCCAGGTCGAGGGCCAGGTGCCGGGCCCTGGTCCCGATGAACACCTCGATCCACTGCTGCCAGAGCGTGTCCATGCCGAACCGCTGGGCCAGGGTGGCGTTGTCCACCGCTGGCCCCGGCAGCGCCGAACCGGCGGACAGGACGTGGATGTCGGGACCGGGCACGGTGTGCTCCTCTCCTGCGCGGCGGGCCTCAGTCGGACAGCAGGATGCGGGCCTCGGCGGAAGCCCGCACGCCCGTCATCCGCCAGGTGCGGAAACCGGTGAGGCCGGCGTAACGCCCGCCCGTCCCGGTCGCGGGGTAGTGCACCCACTTGCTCGTCTTGACGTCCTTGAAGTCCGCCCACCCCTCGGCGTGGATGGTGCCGTCGTCGAGGGTGATGTCCTCGGTGTAGTAGGTGATCAGGCCGCCGTCGCCGGGCCGCACGTACTCGATGCGGAACGAGCCGTGCGAGGTGCCGATCAGATTGCCGTCCTCGTCGTACAGCTCGTCGTCGAAGACGCCGGTCTGGCCGATCTGCGGGTCGCCCAGGTCGACCACGTCGTCGACGACCTTGACGACGACCTCGTTCGGAACCCGGATCACGATCTGGTCAGCCACGGTGGGACGTCCTTTCGGGGTGGGGTTCGCCCGGCCCGCCGGGCCGGCGGGCGCGGTGGTGCGGTCGGTGCGGCGGCCGGCGGTGTGGCCGGTGCCGTGTTCGGCGATGCGCGGCAGCTGGGCGGGGGTCACCCCGGGGCCGGTCAGCGCGGCCAGCGCCGCCCGCGCGTGCGGGCCGTCCGCGGCGCCGGCGGTGGGCGCCGCGACGTCGGCCGGCGGGAAGAACAGCTCGGCGGCGAGCTCCGGCGGCCCGGTCAGCGCCGCCCAGAAGTCGTGCCGGCCGGGGAGTCCGGCGCCGAGCGGGTCGTTGTCCGCGAACGTGTAGGGGCCGTACTGCCGGCCGGTGGGGTCGGGCTGGGTGAACCGGCCCCAGTAGCCGTTGTAGAGGCGGTTGTCGAGGAAGTGCGCGCTGCGCAGCAGCTGGTAGGCACCCCGGTAGCGGAACGGGTTGGTGGCGGCGTCCGGGCCGGTGGCGGTCACCGCGCCGTGCGGGGTGTAGCCGTAGCGGGCGGCCAGCCCCCCCTGCTCGTCGACGAGTGCCAGCACGGAGCCCTGGTGGTCGGTCACCGTCCACAGCAGCCGGCCCTCGGCGGTGATGACCGCGAGCACCGTGCCGTCGGGGAGGCGCACCACGTCGAGGGGCACGCCGTCGTCGACCACCCGGGCGACGCCCAGCGGGCCGTGCGTCAGGACGTGGGTGACGGTCCGCCCGTCGACCGTGGTCTCGGTGACCCGCCGGGGTGTCTGCTGGCCGAGGCCGTCGTGGGCGATGTCGGCGACGATCGCGCCGCCGAAGACGCCGAGCACGGTCTGGTTCGTGTCGCTGTAGCGGAACGAGCCGGTCGGGTTGACCTCCTCGACGAAGTTGCCGGCGCCGTCGTAGTCGAACTCGGTCGCGCCGAAGCGGGTGACCTCGCCGGCCGCGCCGATGGTGAACGCCGTCTCCCCGAGGCGGACGAGGTTGAGCGCAGCGTCGTAGGCGTAGCTGGTGGGCCCGGCCTGGATGAGCTGGCCGAGCGGGTCGTAGGCGTACTCGGTGGCCTGCCCGTCCAGGACGAGCCGGCGCAACCGGTCGCCGTCCGCGCCGGTCGGGTCCCGGTAGTCGTACTCGGCGCTCAGCAGCGTCGCGCCGTCCGCGCCGAGCAGGGTCAGCGCCCGGCGGCGGCCCGCCGCGTCGTAGGAGATCTCCTGGACGGCGCCGCCGAACTCGATCCGCAGCGCGCGCCCGGCGGCGTCGCGGGTGAAGCGGGCCTGGTGCCCGGTGGGGGTGCGCACCCCGGCCAGCCGGCCGGCGGGGTCGTAGTCGTAGTCCGTGGTGCCGCCGGCGGTCGTCAGCGAGCGCAGCGCCCCGTCGGGACCGTGCTCCGCGCGCACCTCCTCCCGGCCGGCGTCGTCGGTGCGCACCACCGCGGCGAGCCGGCTGCCGGCCGACGTCGCCACCCAGCTGTAGTCGTAGCGCCAGCCGGCGCCCGCGCGGCGCACGATCCGGCCCAGCGGGTCGTGCGTCTGGGAGAGGAGCACCCCGCCGGGGCCGCTGACCTCGACGAGCCGGCCGACCGGGTCGTGACGGTACGCCGTGCGCCGCCCGTTGCCGCCGGTCACGGCGACGACGCGGCCGAACTCGTCGTAGTCGTACGAGGCGCGGCGCCGCGGTGCCGGCGGGCTGACCGCGACGAGCTCGCCCGCCGCGTCGTACTCGAAGGAGGTGCGATGGCCGGCACCGTTCGTGACGGAGCTGATCCGGCCGTGCACGGGGTCGTAGGCCCGCCGGTCGAGAGAGCCGGCCGCGCCCGCGGTGTCGGCTGCCCCCGCGGTGCCCGGGGTGCCGGCGCGCACCACCCGGCCGGCGGTGTCGTGCTCGAGGACGACCTCGTTGCCCGCCGGGTCCCGCAGTGTGGTGACCAGGTCCGGATGCGCCGGGTCGCCGTAGCCGACCGACGAGCGGGCCGAGGTCGGCGCGACCCGGGCGACGAGGCGGCCGTGCCCGTCGTACTCGTAGGCGGTGCGCCCGCCCGTCCGGTCGACGACGGCGGCCAGCCGGCCCACCGGATCCCATTCCTGGCGGTGCACGCCGCCCAGCGGGTCGGTGACCGTCAGCAGCCGGCCGTGGCCGTCGAAGGTGTACGCGGTGGCGCGGCCGAGCGGGTCCGTCACCACGGTGCGGGTCCCCTCGGCCGCCGGCCCGCCGGAGCCCGCCGGCCCGCCCGTCCCGGACGGTTCGTCCTGGTAGGTGAAGCCGGTGCGCCCGACGCCCTCCAGGACGACCTCGCTGACGGCCCCGGCGGCGGTGTAGGAGAGGCGGACGAGGGCGCCGGCCGCGTCGGTGAGCCCGGTCAGCCGGTGCTCGTCGTCCCAGCTGAAGGCGGTGACCGCGCCGGCGGCGTCGGTGTGCCGCACCGGCCGCCCGGCCGGGTCGTACTCGACCCCCGCGGAGTCGTCGGGGCCGGTGACCGACCAGCCCGGTCCCGGCCCGCTGTTCTCGCCGGTCCGCCGGCCGCGGTACTCACGCGACGGCGGCCGGACCGCGTCGGCGCGTGGGGCGAGCAGGTCCCGCTGGCGCAGCACCGGCTCACCGGTGGTGAGTTCGACCAACAGGATCGTGGTGTCACTGACCGGCAGCCGCCACACGGCGCCCGGATCGTGGTCGTCCTGGAAATCTGACACGGACGGTCCCCTCGTCGCTGTCTCGACGAGGTGAGAGTCGGCGGGCCGTCTAAAGGTTTTCTAATCCGGCGGCCGGACCAGCGCCCGGCGGGTACCGCCAATGCCGTCATCGCGGATGGCGGGCCGGGCCGCCACGTCCTTGATCGCCCGCTATAGTGCGGTACTCCGCAGGCGGCGCGCCCCGCGCCGCGGCGGGAATTCCCCCCCCGACGCCCCGGCCGGAGGAACGCGGCTGGAACGCCGCCGGGCGGCGTATCGGTTTACCTACGCAGTTTCACCGATGTGCGCACCACGTTGCCGCGGGACAGTGAGGCCCTCCCCTTCCCGGACTCGTTTCCTGCTGCCTGCACGAGGTGTCAATGCGATACGAACTGCTCGGGCCCCTGCGCGTGTCGAACAGCCGGGAGAGCCACCTGCTGAGCGCGCCGAAGATGGAGACCACCCTGGCCGTGCTGCTCGTCGGCGCCGGCCGGATCACGACCAAGGACACTCTGGTCATGGAACTGTGGGGAGATCGGCCGCCCCGCCGGGCGGCGGCCGCCATCCACGTCTACATCTCCCAGCTGCGCAAGTTCCTCGCGGCCGCCGGCGCGAACCCCACCCGCACCATCGTCACCAAGCCCGCCGGCTACCTGCTGCGGCTGGACGGCGCCAGCTACGACGTCGTCGAGTTCCAGGAGGCGATGCGCGACGGGCGGGAGCACCACCTGGCCGGGCGCTACGAGGAGGCGCTGGCCGCCGCCGAGCTCGCGCTGTCCCTGGTCCGTGGCCCGGTGCTGGAATCCGCCGTGGAGGGGCCGGTCCTGACCGCCTTCGCCGCCTGGGCCGAGGAGGAGCTCCTCGCCGCCCTGGAGCTGTCGGTCGAGGCCCGCACGGCGCTCGGCCGGCACCGGGAGGTGATCAGCCTGCTCGGCACGCTCATCGCCCAGCATCCGCTGCGGGAGTCGCTGTACTCGCAGCTGATGCTCGTCCTCTACCGCTCGGGCCGGCAGGCCGAGGCACTGTCGGTGTACCGCGACGCCCAGCGGGTGCTGCGGGCCGAGCTGGGGCTGGAGCCCTGCCGCTCGCTACGGCGGCTGCACCACGCCATCCTCACCTCCGACCGGCTGCTCGACCTGCCCACCGCGAGCTGACGTGGCGGCGGGTGCCGAGCCGTCCCGTGGTGTCACGCGCGGCGCGCGCCGTTGCGCGCCGCGCGCCGATCAGCGGATCGGCGACATCAGCGGCCCGGGGGCAGCAGTTGGACCGGGGACAGCAGCCGGGCCAGCTCGACCCGCGAACTCATGCCGAGCTTGTCGTAGATGTGCGAGAGGTGGGTGTCGACGGTGCGCGGGCTCACCCGCAGTCGGCTGGCGATGTCCCGGGTCCGCAGCCCCTGGCCGGCGAGCTGGGCGACCTCCTGCTCCCTGGTGGTGAGCTCGACCAGCGGGTCGGGGCCGGGGCGGTGGCGCCGTTGCTGAGCCGACCGCGCGAACGTCCGGGCCCGGCCGCCGGCGGGCGCGCCCGCCAGCAGGTCGGCCGCCTCGGCGTAGCACCGGTCGGCCTCCGGGCCGCGGCCCAGTGCGTAGCCGCGGGCGAGCAGTGCGTGGCCCCGCTGCTCGGGCAGCCCGACCCGGGCGGCCTCCTCGGCCGCGCGGGCCGCCCATGGCCGCGGATCCTCCCCGGCCAGCAGCGCGGCGGCGGCCAGCACCTCGAAGATGCGGGCGCCCAGCACCGGGATCGGCTCGGCGACCCGCCAGGTCTCCCGCTTCGACCCCAGCAGGGCCAGGGCAGCCGGTCCGTCGCCGGCGGCCAGCGCGGCCTCGGCGAACAACAGCGCGGTCAGCGGTGTGCGGGGCGCGTCGGCGTGCACGCCCTCCGGCAGCTCCGGGCCGAACGTGGGGGAGCGCCCCAGCCCGGCCCAGGCGGCCGTGGCCACGGCCTGTGCCAGCGCCGCCTGGTCGGCGCGACCGGCCCGCTGCGACACGTGCTGGGCCTCCCGGGTGACCTCGATCGCCTCGCTCCGGCGCCCCGACTGGTAGTGGATGTAGGCGAGGCTGTTGAGCAGGGCGGGCAGCAGGTGGCGCTCGCCGTGCTTGCGGGCGCCGCGCACCGCGCGGGTGATCCTGGCGTGCGCGCTGTCGTAGCGACCGAGCATCGCCTCCGTCCAGCCCAGGCACTGCAGGAGGTACAGCTCCGGGCCCGAGGGGTCCGGGCCGTTCACCGCCAGGGCGTCGAGCGCGGTGGCCGCCGCGTCCGTCTCCGCGCCCGCGGACCTGTTCCCGGTGGTGCCGCGGTCGGTGGTGAGCGCGGCGCACAGCGCCCGGACCGCGAGCCCGCCGGCCCGGGTCAGCGGGTCACCGGCCGGCTCCGGCCCGGTCAGCGCGTCGACCTCGGCGCGACTCGGTATGCCACCGGAGACGATGCGGGCGAGCTGGGTGAACAGCTGCACGCGCCCCTCCTCCGCCGGCCCGCGGGCGTCGGCGAGCGCGGTCGACAGCAGGGCGACGGCGTGGTCGTGGCAGCCCATCGAGGCCGAGACCATCGCCAGGTGCGCCGCCGTGCCCACCCGGCCGGCCGCCCCGTACGCGGCCGGGGTGTTCAGGACCTCCTGGCCGAGGGCGCGCAGGCGCGGGACGGTGTCGGGACGGGCGAGCAGGTCGATCACCGGGCGCCAGACGTCCGGGCCGACCGGCGGGAGCCCCGCACCGGCTGTGTCGCCGGTGCTGTCTGTGCTGCCTGTGCCGTTCGGGGTTTCCGGGGTGGCGCGGCGCAGCCGCAGGGCGGTGCTGAGCCAGTGGGCGGCCTCGGTGCCCTGCTCGCTCTGCACGGCCGCCCGGGTCGCGTCGAGCAGCACCGTCAGGTCCAGGGCCTGGCTGTGCGATCCGGAGCGCTCGACATGCCGGGCGAGCACGGCCGGCGCGGCGAACGTCGACCGGAGGTGCTCGAGGGCGCGCCGGTGCGCCCCGGCCCGCCAGCAGGAGTCGGTCTCCCCGTAGACACAGCTGCCCAGCAGCGGGTGGCGGAAGGCCAGCTCGCCGCCCGGCACCATGCGCACCAGGTCGCGGCCACGCAGCTGGCCGAGCGCCTGGCAGGCGTCCTCCCGGTCGAGCTGCGCGACGGCCGCCACGGCGTCGATCGAGAAGGTGTCGCCGAGTACGGCGGCCGCGTGCGCGACCAGCCGCTGGCGGGCGTCGAGATGCACGGTCTCGGCCAGCAGCCGGGCGCCGAGCGCGCTGCGCGTCCACAGGTCGGGCGGCTCACCGGCCGGGTCGTGGCCACCCGCGCCGGTCGGGTCCGGGCCGGTCGGGTCCACTCCGTTCAGACCGCGCTCCCGCTCGGCCAACGCCGTCAGGTAGAGCGGATTGCCGGCACTGCGCTCGTGCAGGTCGGCCAGCCCCGGCGCGGTGACCGCGAGCCCGAGGAGCTCGGCGCTCTGGCGCAGGCTGAGCGCCGGCAACGCGACCTGGTCCACCGCGCCCACCTCGACGCCCTGCTGCAGGGTGACCTGCAGCCAGGAGGACATCTGACGCCGGCGATGCGCCACCACGACCGACAGCGGCTGCCCCAGCGGCCAGCGCGTCAGGATCTCGAGCAGCTCGACCGACGCCCGGTCGGCGAAATGCACGTCGTCGAGCAGCAGCAGCAGTGGGTCGGGCGCCGCCGCCAGCGTCTCCTCCAGCAGCGATCGCAGCTCGGCGAAGAGCCGGCAGCGGCCGGTCTCGGTGTCGGCGAGCATGTCACCGGCGGTCGCCAGGGCCTGGACGAACGCGGTGGCCTGCGGCAGCGGCCCGGCGCCGGTGGGCCGCCAGGTGCTGAAGGCGTCGATGAACGGGTGGAAGGGCCGGTGCCGACGGGTCTCGAGCGACCTGCCCCGCAGCACGTCGACGCCACGCTTGCGGGCCTCGTCCGCCACGGCCGTCAGCAGCCGGGTCTTGCCGTAGCCGGGATCGCCGGTGAGCTCCACGATCGCCGGGCCACCGCTGTCCGCGCCCGCGAGCACGTTCAGGATCCGGCCGTGCTCCGCTGTTCGGACGGTGCCGCGCGCACCCGTCGCAGTGAGCTCGGCGGTGGTCATCGCGGCTGTGGTCATGCCCTGTGCCTCTCCTTCTCGACGCGGTTCCGGACATTCTTCGACGGACGACGGCGCTGTGGTGGCCGGGGCACGAATCATGCATGCCCGTGGTGGTCGCCCGGTCGGTGGGACGTGCCCGCGCCGGCCGCCGTGCGATGTCACGGCATCGTCGTAGCCGCCCCAGGCTTCTCCGGGGCGGCTGGTCTGCTTCATCGGCGGGCAGGCGCGGATCTCGAGGACGCGGGCGGCCGGGGGGCCGCGTTGATACCGTCTCGATCTCTTCTTCGGTTTTGCGTCACGGGGGCCCACACCGGCTGTCAGCGCGGTGTGAGAAGGAAGTAGTCGGCGGGTGCGGCTGTATTCCGATGCCGGGATGCCGATGCTCAGACGCGACCGTGGGGGCCGTATCCCGTGGAGCCGGGGTCGGGTCTCCGTCGTCCGTGCTGGGTGCTACGAGCCGTTCAGCCGTTGGTACAGGCGGCGGAGTTAACGCGCAGGAAGTCGATGTGACTTCGGGTCACCAGCACGGCCGAACGATACACATTGCGTATTTGACCATTTAGCTTCGGTCTCGTCAATGTGGATCTTCGTCCTGCCGTTCTCGTGTTCGGGTCCCGCTTTCGGTGCCTGACCGGCTGTTATGGAGAGCGGGCCAGGGCTTGGCGCGGTGGATGTGACGCAGCACCCATATCGGCGCCGCGGTGCGCGCTTCGACGGACGCGGGTCCGCTCCGTGGGCTGTCGCGCGGACGGTTGATGGGACGAAATGGTCGTGCCATGACAAACCGGGCGTTCAGCGCGAACCCTTCGCGTTTGGTCGCTACCGCTGACGCACCGGACAGGCCTGGTCATCGGCACCGGGCTGAGTCGGACAAGGCGGCGGCCGCCCGGCGTTGCCCCGACGACGCGGCGCTCGGCGCGCCGGTCGAGAGCCGGAAGAACCGACCTGCCGGAGCCGCCGGATCTTCCGATTCCGACCGACGGCGACGTCGCGTGCGGCCGGTGTCAGTACTCCGACCGACGGCACCGCCCGTCACGGCGGCTAATTCCGCCGCCCCGGCCGGAAAACCGGCAATTCACCGGCATCCGGGTGGGCCGGACCGCGTCGCCGGGGAGTGTCGGCGTACTTCGTTTTCCGGAACAGCGGGTCGGCGTCGTCGAGCGCGGGCCGTCCGGTAACTCTTCGGCGACCGATGATCAGGTGAGCAGCTTTTTCTTCTGCACCTTGCCCATCTGGTTGCGCGGCAGTTCGGTGGCGAACCGGATCTCGCGCGGGCGTTTGTGCGGGGCCAGCGCGGTCGCGACATGGTCGATCAAAGTCGTGGCGTCGATCGGTTCGTGCGTGACGACAACCGCCACGACGCGCTGGCCGAGATCGTCGTCGGGCACGCCGACGACCGCGGCCTCGGCGACGGACGGATGGGCCAGCAGCGCGTTCTCGACCTCACCGGCTCCGATCTTGTATCCGCCCGACTTGATGAGGTCGGTGCTCTGCCGTCCGACGATGCGCAGCTGCCCGTCCGGCTCGAAGAGGCCGAGATCTCCGGTGGAGAACCAGCCGTCGGATGTCAGCGCCGCGGCGGTGGCGGCCGGGTTGCCCAGGTAGCCGGTGAAGACGTTCGGGCCGCGCACCTCCACCGGTCCGAACTCGTCGTCGCCGGTGACCCGGACCTCGACGCCGCCCAGCGGCGCACCCACCAGGCCCGGCCGGCGGTCGCCGTCGGCCCGCGCGGCGGTGTTGATGAGGGTCTCGGTGAGCCCGTACCGTTCGGCGACCCGCTGGCCGGCGCGGGCGACGAACCGGTCGAACACCGGCACGGGCAGCGCCGCCGAACCCGACACGAGCAGCCGGGCGGACGCGAACGCCGCGGGCTCGGGCACCCGCGACCACATGGTCGGCACGGCGAAGTACAACGTCGCGCCCGGCACCGGCGCGAACCGGGCCACATGGTGCAGCGCGGACCCGATCCGCAGCGGGCCCAGCGTCCCGAGCACCAGCCCGTGCACGTGGAACAGCGGCAGCGCGTGCCCGAGCACGTCGTCCGGCGACCAGGCCCAAGCGTCGGCCAGCGCGTCGATGTTGGACGCGACCGCGCGGCGCGGGATCACCGCGCCCTTCGGGGGCCCGGTGGTCCCGGAGGTGTAGATGACCAGCGCGGGTGCGTCGTCGTCGGCCGACTCGGCCGGCAGCGCGCCGCGCGCGGTGAGATCCACGTCGTCGAGCAGCAGGTCGGGGTCGCTGTCGGCCAGGACGTACGCCCGCTCGGCGTCGCCGGCCTGCGGGTTGACCGTGACCACGGTGACGCCGGCCTCCACCGCCCCGGCGATCGCGACCACGGTCTCCAGGGTCGGGGTGGCCACCACCGCGATCCGGCGCAGCCCCCGCAGCCGCCCGGCGACGGCGCCCACCGCGCCGGCCAGGTCGTCGCCCGCGAGCGCGGCGCCCGACATCCGGACCACGGCCCGGCCTTCACGCAATGCAGTCAGCACACCCGCATTCTCCGGCGTGCCGCCCGTCCGGGTCGACCCACCCGGGTCGACCCGGACGGGTCACCCGGGCGAAGCCGAGCTCGGCGAGTCCGTGGTCCGTGACGTGCTCCAGGCAGGAGCGCATGTCCGGCGCGGTCATGCCACCGACGCCGCCGGCGAGCGGGTTGGGCGCGAACACCGTCTCCGCGTCGACGGCGTCGGGTAGCGAGCTGCTTGCCCTCCGGCGGCCACCTTGCCCTCAACGGGAGCAGAACCCGGCCATACCGCCCCGCAAACGGCGAGGACGTCAGCAAAAGCCGGCTCAGCTCCTCGCCGTTTCGCATCCTTCTCGCCATTCCGAGGGGATATTTCGGACAAATTTTAGCCCGAAGAGGTGAGAAAGAAATGAGATGGCGAGGACCGCGAGGCCGACCCGGCTCGGGCGGATCCCAGCGGGAGACCGGGTCCGGGCCGGGTGGACCGCGGCGGAACCCGGCCCGGCCCGAGAGGGTCGCGGCGGGCCGGGGTTCGGCCGACTGATCTCGAACAGGTGGTGGACGACGGGGCCGGGCGGATCTGAGCCGTGCTCGAGGTCCTCGTCGATCGAGCTTCGCGGTCAACCTTGACACCTGATATATCAAAATGTCAGTGTTGAGGTGACGGGGACGTCGTCCGCCCGGGCGGACACCACGCATCCTTCGCTGATCGAGAGGTGGGCCACGATGGGCCGGCGGCCGGAGGCAACCAGGACCAGCGCGGTCGACGCGGCGTCCACCGACACGGCGTCCGTCAACACCGTGTCCGCCGACACGGCGTCCGTCAGTGCCGCGCCCGCCGACGTCGGCGCCGTGCCTGTCAGCGCCGTGCCTGTTGACACCGCGCCCACGGCGGCGGCGTGGGCGGCCGCGGAGGACGACGCCGGTCGGTTCCGTGACGCCATGGCCTCGTTCCCCAGCGGCGTCACGATCGTGACGACCGCCGACGAGACCGGTCGGTGGTGGGGCTTCACGGCGAGCTCGTTCTGCTCGGTGTCCATGAGCCCGCCGCTGGTCCTGGTCTGTCTCGCGACGTCCGCGCAGTGCCACCCCGCGTTCGAGCGGGCGCGGCGGTTCATCGTGCACGTGGTGCCGCCGGAGCACACCGACCTCGCGGTCCGGTTCGCGACGCGCGGCGCGGACAAGTTCGCCGACGCGGGCTTCCGCCCCGACGAGAGCGGTCTGCCGGTGCTCGACCGGGCGTGCGTGGTGCTGGACTGCGCCTCCCACGCCATCCAACCGGCTGGTGACCATTCGATCCTGCTCGGCCGGGTCGAGCGGACGCGGGTCGGGGAGGACCGTCCCGCTGTCTACTTCCGCCGCCGGTTCCACCTGCTCGGGGATGCCACCTGAGCTGACGACCGCGGTCGGGCGGCCGCCGAACGAGTCCCAGGTGGCCGCCGGGCGGTACTCGGGCGGTTTCGCCGATGTCATCACGGTCATCGCGCCGCCCACTTGACGGCGCGGCCTCGCCCTCTCTCTGATATACCCTGGTCGCGTGTCCAGGCCCGAACACCTCCGCGCCCAGGAGGGCGCGTTCGTCGGAGATGAGCGGGCGGCAGCCGACACCGGTGGAGGCAGTCTTCGCAGGCTCCGGCTCGGCGCGACCGCCCGCGACAGGGTGGCCGACGTGCTGCGGGACGAGATCATGGGCGGCCGGCTCGGTCCCGGCGCCCGCGTCGACCTGGACGAGACCGCCGCCCGGCTGGGCACGAGCCGGACTCCGGTGCGCGAGGCGTGCCTGACCCTCCAGTTCGAAGGCCTGGTCCGCGTCGCTCCCCGCAGTGGTGTGTCCGTGATCGGCCTGCGTCAGCGCGACGTCGAGGACAACTTCGCTCTGATCGCCATGCTCTCCGGAGCGGCGGCGGCCTGGGCCGCGGAGCGGGTCTCCGAGTCCCACCTGGCCGAGATCCGGCGCCTCGCCGGCGACGTCCGCTCCGCTGTCGAGACCGGCGGTGATCTGAGGACGGCGAACTTCCTGTTCCACCGGGCCGTGAACCGGGCCAGTGACTCGGTGCGCCTGATCGCGCTCATCCGTCAGACCGGGCGGATCATCCCGTGGTCGTTCTTCGACCTCGTCCCCGAGCAGGTGGGCTGCGCCCTGCGCGAGCACGACGACATCGTCGACGCGCTCGCCGCCCGCAACGGCGCCCGCGCGCGCCGGGTGTCGGAGGAGCACGTGCTCAGCGCCGGCCGCCTGCTGGTCACCCGGGTGTTCGGCGCCGGCCCGGCCGGCGCCGCCACCGGGCCGGCAGCCGGCTCGGCCGGCTGACCGGCCCGGAGACCCCGCTGCCCGGCCCAAGCGGCGGCGGCGGCCTGTTCAGGCGCCGGCGCCACCGCCGGCGGTGGCCGACGCCGTGAAGCTGCTGGCCGGACGGGCCAGCCCGAGGTTCTCCCGCAGCGTCGAGCCCGTGTACTCGGTACGGAACAGCCCGCGGCGGCGCAGCTCGGGCACGACCAGCCGGACGAAGTCCTCGAACGCCCCGGGGAAGTGGGTGGCCGCGAGGACGAAGCCGTCGCAGGAGTAGGTCTCGAACCAGTCCTGCATCTGGTCGGCGATCTGCGGGCCGGTGCCGACGAAGCGCGGGCCCTGCAGCAGGGTGGCGCGGTGGTTGGCCAGGGTCCGCAGCGTCATCGGCCCGCCGCCGAGGTGCTTCTTCACGCCCTGGACCAGGCCGCGGATGCCGGAGACGGAGTCGATGAGCTCGTCGGTGATCTCGTCGTCGAGTGAGTAGCCCGCGAAGTCGTGGTTCGTCAGCTCGGAGAGCAGCGTCAGCGACGCCATCGGGTGGACGAGCTCGTTGAGGAAGATGTTCTCCTTCTCCCGGGCGATCGTCTCGGTCTCGCCGACGATGGCGTACGCCATCGGCAGCAGCCGGACGGCCTCGGCGGACCGGCCCTCGGCGGTGATGAGGTCCTTCTGGGCGCGGTAGTGCTCGGCGGCGACGTTCTGGCTCGGGTCCGCGGTGAAGATCAGGTCGGCCCACCGGGCGGCGAACCGCTGGCCGCGGCCCGACTGGCCGGCCTGGATGATGGGCACCCGGCCCTGCGGCGGGCGCGGCACCGTCAGCGGTCCCTGCACGTCGAAGTACTTGCCGTGGTGGTCGAGCTCGTGGACCTTGCCCGGGTCGGCGAAGACGCCGGACTCGCGGTCCAGCACCAGGCTGTCGTCCTCCCAGGAGTCCCAGAGCCGGGTGACGACGTCGATGAACTCCTCGGCGCGGTCGTAGCGCTCGTCGTGGCCGAGGTGCCGGTCGACGCCGAAGTTGCGGGCCTCGGAGTCGTTCACCGAGGTGACCACGTTCCAGGCCGCCCGCCCGCCGCTGAGGTGGTCCAGGGTCGCGAAGGTCCGCGCGACGTGGAACGGCGGGTAGTACGTCGTCGAGTAGGTCGCGCCGAGACCCAGGTGGGTCGTCGCGGCCGCGGCGGCGCCCAGGACGGCGGTCAGGTCCAGCTTGACCGGGCGCGCGCCGTAGCGGACGGCGTCGGCGGTGGAGTCGCCGTAGATCGACGGCATCGCCAGGCGGTCGTCGAAGAACATCAGGTCGAACGTGCCCTCCTCGAGCACCCGGGCGATCCGCTGGTAGTAGCGGAGGTCGAGGAAGTCGTGCGCCGAGCTCGGGTACCGCCACGACCCCGAGTAGACGGACACGTTCGAGGCCTGCATGAACGCGACCAGGGTGAGCTGGTCCTCGCGCCTTGGCGACACGGTTGCCCCTCTCGCGATTGATATATCAGAGTCTCGACATTAGACGTCGAGTCCGCCCTGAGGTCAACCGGATCGACGGTGTGTGGCCAGGCGGGCGGGGCCGGCCCGGGTCGAGGGGTGGGACTTCCATTCCACGTGCGCCACCGCCGAGCAGAAGGAGGGCATGGCCGCGTTCACCGAGAAGCGCGGGTCGGTCTCCCGCGACGCCTGACAGCTCAGCCTCGCCGTCGGGGACCCGTCAGGGACGCAGCCCGGCGAAGACGACGGCGAGGGTTCGGGCCTGCAGCTCGTCGTCCCAGCCGTCGTGCAGGGCGGCCTGGCAGCAGGCCGTGAGAAGCGCGAGCACCTCGGGGACGCGGACCTCGTCGCGCACGCCGCCGGCCTGCTGGGCGCGGGTGAGCAGTTCCGTGATCGGCTGCCGGAGGGCGTGGACCGGTTTGGCGACCGGGAGGTCGATTCCGGAGGCGGCGAGGAGGTCGACGACGGTCCTCTTGGCCGCCGCCTGCTCGACCATGCTGGTGAAGAAGGCGAACAGCCCGGTGGCGGCCTCGCCTCCGGCGACGAGGGCGGTGATCTCGCGCTCCAACCGGGTCACGAGATCGCCGACGAGTGCCCGCAGCAGGGCTTCCTTGGTCGGGAAGTGCCGGAAGACGGTGCCGACCGCGACCCCGGCCCGCCGGGCGACCTCCTCGGTCGACCCCGACGCGCCCCGCTCGGCGAAGACGGCCTCGGCGGCCTCGAGGATCCGTGTCCGGTTTCGCCGGGCGTCCGCGCGCAGGCCCTGGCTGCTGGCCGGTGGGGTGCTACGGCCGTCCGCCGCGGGCGTGCGTGACGTCATGACCGGACGTACCCCCGTGCGGTTGACAACATGAGTGGTGACTCACCATAGTCTGAGTCGCCACTCATGTTAGTGCCCGCGGTAGCTCCCGGACTGCTCCCCGCCGCGCGCACCGGCCGAAGGGAACGGGATCCATGCCGCCGTCCGGCAACGCCGAGCTCACGCCGCGGGAGGCCTACGCGCGCTTCCAGCAGGTACTGCTGGGGAACGCCCCCGAACTCGCGGACGACCTGTACGCCGAGGACGTCGTCGTCGAGTTTCCGTTCGCCCGGCCGGGCATGCGCCGGTGTTTCGAGGGGCGGGACGCGTTCCGGTCCTTCGCGGCGGCGGCGGGCGGCGCGTCGAGCCCGGTACGGTTCGAGGAATTTCGCGACGTGGTCATCCACGACACGACTGATCCTGAGGTGATCATCGCGGAGTATGACCTGGCCGGAACGGTGACCACCACCAACCGCCAGGCGGCGGAGTCGTTCGTCCTCGTGCTCCGGGTCCGCGCCGGACGGATCGTGCACCTCCGCGAGTACCAGAACGTCCTCGGTATGGCGGCGGCGCTGGGCCAGCTCCCGGAACTGCTGACCGGCCTCGACCCGACCACGGGAAACGGCGACGGGAGCCCGGGTGAGGGCTCGGGCCGGCGACGTCGGGAAAGCGCGGACGGACCAACGGGAAGCTCCGAGGAGGGCGTGAACACATGATCGACCACAAGGTCCGGGCACATCGCAGCGTCGAGCGGCTGGCCCGGGAGGACCAGCTCGCCTGGAAGATCGCCGCGGTGGCGACCGACCCGGTCGAGGTCACCGGCGACGTGACCGACATGGTGATCAACCGGGTCATCGACAACGCCGGGGTCGCCGCCGCCGCGCTGAGCCGCGGACCGGTGGCCGCCGCCCGCGACCAGGCGCTGCGGCACGTCCCCGCCCCCGGCCGGGCCGGCGCGACCGTGTTCGGCGCGCCGGCCGACGTCCGCGTCTCCCCGGAGTGGGCGGCCTGGGCCAACGGCGTCGCCGTGCGCGAGCTGGACTTCCACGACACCTACCTGGCGGCGGACTACTCCCACCCCGGGGACAACATCCCGCCGCTGCTGGCCGTGGCGCAGCACCTGGGGCGCGACGGCGCCGCGCTGCTGCGCGGGATCGCCATCGGCTACGAGATCCAGGTCGCGCTCGTCCGCGGGATCTGCCTGCACCGGCACAGGATCGACCACATCGCGCACCTCGGCCCGTCGGCCGCCGCCGGCGTCGGGACCCTGCTCGGTCTGCCGACGGAGACCGTCTACCAGGCGGTGCAGCAGGCGCTGCACACGACCACGACGACGCGGCAGTCCCGCAAGGGCGAGATCTCGAGCTGGAAGGCGTACGCGCCCGCGTTCGCCGGCAAGCTCGCCGTCGAGGCGGTGGACCGCGCGATGCGCGGTGAGGGCGCGCCGTCACCGGCCTACGAGGGGGAGGACGGGTTCATCGCCTGGCTGCTCGACGGGCCCGGCGGGCAGTACGTGGTCTCGCTGCCCGCCGCCGGGGAGGCCAGGCGGGGCATCCTGGAGACCTACACCAAGGAGCACTCCGCCGAGTACCAGAGCCAGGCGCTGATCGACCTGGCCCGCCGCCTCGGCCCGCGGATCGGGGACTTCGCCCGGGTCCGCTCCATCGTGATCCACACCAGCCATCACACCCACCAGGTGATCGGCTCCGGGGCGAACGACCCGCAGAAGTACGACGCGAAGGCCAGCCGGGAGACCCTCGACCACTCGATTCCCTACATCTTCGCGGTGGCCCTGCAGGACGGCGACTGGCACCACGAGCGCTCCTACGCCCCCGAGCGGGCGGCGCGGCCGGACACCGTCGCCCTCTGGCGGAAGATCACCACGCTGGAGGACAAGGAGTGGACCCGGCGCTACCACGCCATCGACCCCGCCGAGAAGGCGTTCGGGGGCCGGGTCGTCGTCGAGTTCGACGACGGCACCGTGCTCACCGACGAGATCGCCGTCGCCGACGCGCATCCGCTCGGCGCCCGCCCGTTCGGCCGCGACGAGTACGTCGGCAAGTTCCGCCGCCTCGCCGCGGGCGTTATCTCCGACGCCGAGCAGGAGCGGTTCCTCGGCCTCGCCGCCCGCCTGCCCGAACTCACCCCCGATGAGCTCGGCGGACTCACCCTCACCCCTGAGCCCGCGCCGACCACCGGGCACACCCGGGGAATCTTCTGACCACAGGACGATCTGACCACGGGACGAGTCGTCTGATGCTGCACGCGAGAACACCCGCCCACGCCCGCCGCGCCGCGTTCCGCGAGGCGCTGCGCTCCGGCCGGCTGCTGCGTTTCCCCGGCGCGTTCAACCCGCTGAGCGCCGTTCTCATCACCGAGCTCGGCTTCGACGGCGTCTACGTCTCCGGCGCGGTGCTCTCCGCCGAGCTGGCCCTGCCCGACATCGGGCTGACCACCCTGACCGAGGTCGCCGGGCGGGCCGGGCAGATCGCCCGGGTCACCGACCTGCCGGCCCTCGTGGACGCCGACACCGGCTTCGGTGAGCCGATGAACGTCGCCCGCACCGTCCAGGTCCTCGAGGACGCCGGACTCGCCGGCTGTCACCTGGAGGACCAGGTCAACCCGAAGCGGTGCGGGCACCTCGACGGCAAGTCCGTGGTCGGCACCGCGGAGATGGTCCGCCGGATCCACGCCGCGGTCACCGCCCGCCGGGACGACAACTTCGTCATCTGCGCCCGCACCGACGCCCGCGCCGCCGAGGGCCTGGCCGGCGCCACCGAACGGGCCCGCGCCTACGTCGACGCCGGCGCGGACCTGATCTTCCCGGAGGCGATGGCCGACCTCGCCGAGTTCGAGGCGATGCGCAGGGCGGTCGACGTGCCGATCCTGGCGAACATGACCGAGTTCGGGAAGAGCGAGCTCCTCACCGTCCCGGCGCTGGAATCCGCCGGCGTGAACCTCGTCATCTACCCGGTGACCCTGCTGCGCCTGGCGATGGGCGCCGTCGAGGACGGCCTGCGTCAGCTGCTGGCGGACGGCACGCAGGCCGGTCTCGTCGACCGGATGCAGACCCGCTCCCGCCTCTACGAGCTCCTCGACTACCCCGCCTACAACACCTTCGACACCAGCACCTTCAACTTCCGGATCTGAGCTCTCCGGTTCTCCTCGGAATTTCCGGTCCTCTCCCTGGAAGGACGTCCGCCGTGCCCGCCCCTTCCGCCCTGTTCGGCTCCGTCCGGGCCGCGCACCGCCATCCCGACCAGCACGGCCGGACGGACGGGACGGCCTGGTGGTGACCCGGCGGGTGCTGGTGCTCGGCGGCACCGCGGAGGGCCGCCAGCTCGCCGGCGCGCTGGTCGGGCTGGCGGGAGTCGAGGTGGTCTACTCGATCGCGGGCCGGGTGGCCGCGCCCGCGCTGCCCGAGGCCGCGCGGATCCGGGTGGGTGGCTTCGACGGCGCGGACGGCCTGGCCCGCTACCTGCGGTCCGCCGGGGTCGCGGCGGTGATCGACGCGACCCATCCCTACGCGGCGGTGATGACCCGGTCCGCGGTGGCGGGCTGCGGTGCCGCCGCGGTGCCGCTGCTGGTCGTGCGCCGGCCGGGCTGGCGGGAGGCCGACGGTGACGACTGGCACCGGGTGCCGTCGCTGGCCGCCGCCGCCGTGGCGTTGGACGGTTTCGGTGAGCGGGTGTTCCTGACCACCGGACGCTCGGGGGTCGCCGCGTTCGCGGGACTGGACCGGCACCGGTTCCTCCTGCGCTCGATCGAGGCGCCGTCGCCCCCGCTGCCGGCGCGGCTGGACGTCCTGCTCGAACGGGGGCCGTTCACGGTGGACGCGGAGGTGGCGCTGATGCGCGGGCACCGGGTGGACGTCGTGGTCACCAAGGACAGCGGTGGCCCGCTGACGGCCGCGAAGCTCGTCGCCGCGCGCCTGCTCGGCCTGCCGGTCCTGGTGGTGGACCGCCCGCCGGTGCCGCCGGGCGCGCTGGTCGCGGCGACCACACGGGAGGCCCTCGCCTGGGTCACCCGGCTGGACGGGCCGGCCGGCCCGCCGGGTCAGACGGGGTCGGTGACGTAGGCGTTGCGGATCGCGGCCAGGAGGTCGCGCGGTCCGGTGCCGGGTCCGGAGCGGTCCGCGAGGTGGTCGAGGGTGATCCCGCACAGGGTGGCGAGACCGAGGACGAGTTCCGCCATCGCCGCCGCGGGGTTGGCGCGGTCGGCTCCGTCCGCCATCACCCGCTGGACGGCGGTCCAGAAGAACGCGGGGTCGGTCGCGGAGTCGGTGTAGGCGGTCATGATCTCGATTGCCACCGGCAGGCACACCGCCGGACGGTCAGGGACGCCGGCCATGATCCTGCTCCCCTCGATCGACCACCGAGCTGACAGTAGTTGCAACTTATACGCAGCTGCAAATTCGATGCATAACTGGGGTGTCGGGGTGCGGCGTGACGGACGGACCGAGGGGCCGCCGGGATCGGGGAGGGGCGCTGCCACCCGCCGGGGGATCCGGCGGGCCGCTGACGTTCTAGGACAGCCCGGTGGCCTTGCGGGCCTCGTCCAGAGTGCTCCAGCCGGTGCCGAGCATCATCCAGCCGTCGTGGCCGGCCAGGCGGTTGATCGGGTCGCGGACCTTCACCTGCCAGTTGCCGGGGCTGGTCTCGCGGGCGAGGGCGGCCTTGCCGTCGCAGGAGCCGTAGTGTCTGCCGAGCGCGGGCGGTTCAGACTGGGTCGCTGTGAGCAGGTTGTCGGAGTCCATCAAGTCGCTCCGTAAGATGGCCACCGGTGCGCCCTGGCTGGGCGCCGCTCGCGGGTCACGACCCGGGTGGCTGTTGCTCCGTTTCGATGTTACGCCGCCGCCGGCACCCCGGCAGGATGGGAGACCCCACCGTCACCGTCGGTGCCGCGGGGCGTCAGCGCCGCCCGCGCGATCCGGGCCGGGCCGGCCTGACCTCGGGCATGCCGTCGCGGAGGTCGACGTCGACGGGCAGCCCGTAGGCCCGTTCGATGAGCACCGCGGTGTAGACGTCCGCCGGAGCCCCGGAGGCGACGATCCGGCCGTCGTGGAGCAGGGCGACCTGGTGACAGAACCGGGCGGCCAGGTTGAGGCCGTGGATGGCCGGCAGCACATGCAGGCCGTTGCGTTCGGCCAGGGTCTGGACGAGATGCAGGGTCTCCACCTGGTGACGCAGATCGAGGGCGCTGGTGGGTTCGTCGAGGAGCAGCACGGTCGGCTCCTGGGCGAGCGCGCGGGCGATCACGACCCGTCGCGCCTGGCCGCCGGAGAGCTCGTCGACGTGCCGGTCGGCGAGCGCGGTGAGATCGAGCAGGTCGAGCGCCTCGTGGACGCGCCGCTCGTCCGCGGCGGAGGCCCGCAGCCGGCTGCGCGGGGTGCGGGGTGCGGGGTGCGGCCGAGCATGACGGCCTCGGTGACGGTCAGCGAGAAGGCGCCCGGCGAGCCCTGGGGCACGTAGGCGACGACGCGGGCCAGGTCACGTGGTGCGAGCCGGTGCAGGTCGGTGTCGCCGAGGCGGAAAGTGCCCGCCTTCGGCCGGTGGATGCGGCCGACGCCGCGGATGAGGGTGGACTTGCCGCTCCCGTTCGGCCCGAGCAGGTCGACGACGGTACCGGGTGCGACCGTCGGGTCGAGATCGGCGATGACGGTGCGCCGCCCGTAGGCGAACCGGGCGCCCCGGATGTCCAGCGCGGCCGGAGACTGCCGGCGGAGGTCGCGGCGCGCTCGAAGGGCTCAAAGGAACTGCCTCCGCCGGGTCAGGATCAGGTTGATGAACAGCGGGGCGCCGAGGAACGCGACGACGATCCCGACGGGGATGACCGCGGGGGCGAACAGGGTGCGCCCGGCGGTGTCGGCGGCGAGGACGAGCAGGGCACCGCAGATCGCGGCGAACGGGAGCAGGAAACGATGATCGGCGCCGGTGACCAGGACATTCGAGCTACGGGAGACAGTTTGACGGGCCAGCCCGACCCAACCGAGGTGGCGAGCGCGCTGCGGAGGCTCGCCGAGATCAGCCCCTACTTCGAGGCTGACGTCGCGGCCGATCCCGCCGATCCCGCCGGTGCCGCCGGTGCCGACGAGGCGGGTGGCCCCGGGCCGGCGCCGACCCGCGTCGACGAGCTCCACCGGGGCGGAGCGGCCCTGGCGGCCGCGGTCGACGGGGTGAACGAGCGGCTGGGCGGCGTCGAACGACGGGTCGCCGCGTCCACCCTCGCGCTCGGCCACGCCGCCCGGCTCTGGTCCGTCGCCCTGGGCTGCTGGGCGACCGCCGGCATCATCCCCGACCTGCCCGCGCACCTCCTGTGGGTCCAGCCGAGACTCACCAGGCCGGTGCGGCTCATCGTGGCCGAGCCCGCCGGCCGGCGGGTCGAGAGCCTCGCCGAGGCCGTCGACCTGCTCCGCGAGACCGTCGTCGAGAACCACCTGCGGCCCTACTTCGCGGCCCTGGGCGGTGAGACCCGGCTCGCCCCGCGCCTGCTCTGGGGCAACGCCGCGTCCGCGCTGGTCGGCTCGACGCGGGCACTGGCCGCATCCCCGCTCGCCACCCGCGCCGGGGACGTTCCCCGGGCCGCGGCGGCGCTGCTGGCGACCCCGCCGCTCGCCGGGACGACCGTGCACGCCGTCACCTCCGACGGTGGCCTGGCGGTCTCCTCGGTGGTCCGGCGCAGCTGCTGCCTGTTCTACCGGGTGCCGGGCGGCGGTACCTGCGGCGACTGTCCCCTCCCCCGGGAAACCTTCCCGGGTTAGCGGGGCACGGCTGGGACCTGGATTTCCAGCCCCACCCGCGACCAATCACATCCACCGCTAGGCACCGCCAACCACCACATGCGGCCCGTGGACCGTCCAGTGTTTGACGGTTAGCAAGAGTTGGGGGTGTCGGGTTTCGTGGGCTGTTCACCTGGTCGACCTAGCGTTTCCGCCCGTGCCCCTCTCATCCCACCGGAATCGCCCGGTCGCCGTGCTCGGGTCGATCGTGCTCTCCGGATCACTGGTCGCGCTCGCCGCCGTCCCCGCGGCGGCCGCGGCCGCCGCGCCCCCGCGTTCCTTCTCCGCCCAGGTCGACCAGGGCCGTCCGGTGCCCTTCACCGCCGCCTCGGTCACCCCGGCGGGCGCCGGCAAGGTCACCGTCTCCTGGACCGCACCCGGCGTGGGCCACGTCCGGATCGAGGCCGGGAAGACCTCCACCACCGCGACCAGAGTCGTGGCGGTCGGCCCGGGCCGGGGCTCGCGGACGCTGCCCACCACCGGCGGCAGCTGGTTCCAGCTGGTCCCGGAGCACGGCCGCTCCCTGACACTGACCGTCCGTGATCCCGGCCTGGTCAGCGACCCGAACCTGCGGGACTTCGGCGGCTACCGCACGTCGGACGGCCGCTGGGTCCGGATGGGGATGATCTACCGGTCGCAGGCACTCACCCTCAGCCCCACCGACCAGCAGGTCGTCGACCAGCTCGGCATCACCGCCGACTACGACCTACGCACCCCGGCCGAGTCCACCGCCAAGCCGGATGTCGTTCCCGCCGGTGCCACCTACACCCAGCTCAACGTGCTCGGCTCCGGGTTGTCGGCCACTCCCGCGCTGACCTCCGAAACGGTGGCGCAGCAGCTCCTGCAGGACGGAGAGCGGCAGTTCGTCACGAACGCCACCTCCCGCCAGGTGATCGGAACCCTGCTGACGGACTTCGCCGGCGCCTCCGGCCCGGTCCTCTTCCACTGCACGGCCGGCAAGGACCGCAGCGGCTGGGTGTCCGCCGTCCTGCTCACCCTCCTCGGGGTCGACCGGGACACGGTCATGCGGGACTACCTGCTGAGCAACCAGTACTACTACGACTCGCCGGCCGTCCAGGCCTCGCTCGCCGCGCTGCCGCCCGCGCAGGCGAACATCTACCGCCACCTGTCCGACGTCGAACCCTCCTACCTCCAGGCCGGCCTGGACCAGGTGAGGACGTCCTACGGCTCGATGGAGAACTACGCGGTGAAGGGACTCGGTCTGAGCAGCCAGACGCTGAAGGACCTGCGGTCGAGGCTTCTCGTCGGCCGTAGCTGACCCTCCGCTCCACGCCCGGTCACCGGCCCCGCCGCCGCGCTCCCCACTGCGGCCAACAGCCTCCGCCGGCCTGTCCGCCGGACAGATCCCCCGCTGCCGGCCACGGCCAGTTTCTACGGCCGGCCGACGTGCGGTGGCGGTGGGCTCCGGTGCTCCGCAGAACACCATGATCGCCCGTGGCCTACGCGCGGTCGAGCGGGCGGTGTGCGCGCGGGAGCGTTGGGGGTCGGACTTCAGCCGGCTCGCCGCCTGGGACGCCCTGCGCGAGCGTCCCGCCGGGCTTCACTCCCGCGCCGCGTGCCACTGACCGGCTGGCGCGCGGGGCAGGCCGACGTCGGCCAGGTGCAGGATCCCGGGCCTTGCGGCCTTGACGTTGAAGACGGCGTTGACCGCGGGCAGGGCGGTCATGGTGTCCCACTCGTGGTTCCCCCAGTGGTCGGGCGGGATGAAGCGGATCCGGGTGTCGATCCCCGGCTCACCGTCGATGACCACCCGGTACTGGTCGTCGCTGAACTCCCAGCCCTCGTTCAGATGCTTGGTCAGGTACCAGCGGAACTTCATCTGGATGACCGTGCTGCCGCCCAGATTGCCGTTCCAGCCGACCTCCACAGCGGCGTTCGTATCCTTCTCGATGGTCATATAGCCCAGGTCGACCGTCTGGGAAGCGGTGGCGTAGCCAAGGAAGAACTCGACGTCGTCGAGCGTGTATTCCAGGGCGTGCGCCATGCGCTGCACAGCTTCCTCGGCCGACATCATCCACAGTTTCGCCGTGTCGATGATCTGCTGTGTGGTGCCGGTCAGGGAGATGCCCATGCCCTCCCAGGTCTCCTTCGACTCGTAGACGGCGCAGTCGGCGGACTCCAGAATGGAGATCTTCCGCACGTCCCGGCATGCGCCGGTCATGGCCGTCACCATCGTGTTGATCCACCCGGGACTCACGCCCGTGATGTAGAGCGAGCTGTTCCCGCGGGCGCAGGCGGCCTCCAGCCGCTCCTTCGTCGCTCCCCTGACGCCGCCGACGTTGAAGAACAGGTTGGTGCTGACCACGTCCATCCCCGCCTCGAGCAGCGGCAGGACATGGTCGAGATCGGCCATGAACGGGGTGTAGACGACAGTGTCCGCCTTGAGCGCGACCAGGGCGTCGACGTCGTTGGTCGCCGCGACGCCACATGGCGGCCGACCGCACAGCGTTCCCGCATCGGTGCCGACCTTGTCCGGCGACCAGGCGTACACACCCACAAGGTCCAGACGCGGGTCGTCAAGTACCGCCCGTAACGCCAGCTTGCCCACCTTCCCGGTGGTCCACTGGATGACGCGAAGCCTTTCCATACGCCTGCCCGTCCTCTCGGTTGAAGCGCACTGCCGCCCCGATACACGGCGTCGGACCTGCTGCCGTCCGCGCCTTCGACGTCGACCGACACCGGGAGCGGGACATCCGCTCCGTCTCACGTCACCGGGCGCCCTTGATCCACCAGTCTTGCTGCTGAACACCTGTATAACAGCGAGGTGCGGGCCGTACAAGGTGTCGATGCCCGCCGAGGGCGGAGTAGCGCAGGGAGGTGAACCGGGCCTCTGAGCGCATCGTCCCGTGCGGGTTCGCCGGGGTCTTGTGGCTACCGTGCCGCCAGGTCGGCTGACCCGCGACCCGTTCGCCAGCCCGGATGCCACTGGTCTGGCGAACGGGTCGTAGTCGCTTCAGTCGCGCAGGCCGACCGCGCGGTGGAGGAGCTGCCGGGCGGCGGTGACGAGCCGGGTGGTGTCGTCCATCTCGTTGCGGTGCCAGATGCGGTCGAAGGCGCGGTGCAGGGCGCTGCACAGCAGGACGGCGGTCAGCTCCGGGTCGTCGACGCGGTCGGCGAGGGTGGACTCGAAAGTGGCCAGTTCGCCGACCTGCGGGCCGTCGCCAACGCGCTGTCCGGCGGCGGCGCGCCGGAGATCGTCGCGCGCACCCCCGCGGCCACCCGCGCCGCCGCCGACCAGGCCCTGCACGCCGCGTTCGCCGCTGGCCTCGACCGGGTCTTCCTGATCTGCGGCGTCGCCGGTGTGGTCGCCGGGGTCGTGGTGCTGCTGCTCGTCCGTCCGGCACAGGCGACCGCCCGCGTGGCGGCGGTGGACGACGGCTCGGCGGGCGCGTCACCCGGCGGGCCCGTGATCCCGGCGCCCGGGGACGGCGGCCAGATGCCCACGGGGGCGAACGGCTGAGCGGGTGCCCGGCCGGGCTCCGTCGGCCCGAGTGAACCACCGGAAGGGATGGTCGTGACAGGGCGTGGCCGGGGTCAGGGCGTGGCCGGTGCCGCGTGGGTGACGATCTCGTCGGCGTGCCGGGCGATCCAGGCCATCAGCGGCACGAGCCGGGTGACCAGATCGTCCCCGAGACCGGTGAGGCTGTACTCGACGTGCGGCGGGATGACCACGAAGGCCTCCCGGTGGACGAGCCCGTCCTGCTCGAGGACGCGCAGCGTCTGGGCGAGCATCTTCTCGCTCACACCCTCGACGGCCCGACGCAGCTCCCCCCATCGGAGGGTCCCCTCGGCGAGCGTCAGCAGGACGAGGATCCCCCAACGACTCGTGACGTGGTCGAGGACCGTCCGGGTCGGGCAGTCACGGGGGAAGAACCCGCCTGCGAAGAGCGCCCGCAGCTCGCTGAACTCGCCCGCGGACCGGTCGACGGATTCGCCGCGGGACTGGCTGTTGGACTGACGAATGGACTGGCTCGCCACCTGGTTACTAACCACGAAGACAGTACCTTACCTGAAGGTGGGTACTGTACCTGGGAAAGTGGTCACGAGAGGGTCCTGGTGGGCGCAGACGGCGCTGTTCGACCACACCCACCCCAGGAGGGCACCATGTCCATCGTCGTCACCGGAGCCGGCGGTCACCTCGGCCGGCTCGTCGTCGAGAACCTGCTCGCCCGCGGCGTCCCCGCAGGGCAGATCGTGGCGGGCACCCGTGATGTCGCCGCGCTGTCGGCGCTGGCGGGGCGGGGCGTGGACGTCCGCCGGCTGGACTTCGACGACGCCGCCTCGCTCGCGGCGGGGTTCGCCGGGGCCGAGAAGGCGCTGATCGTGTCGGGGACGGACTTCGGCCGCCGGGTCGAACAGCACGTGGGCGCGGCTCGGGCGGCGCGCGACGCCGGCGCGTCCCTCGTCGTCTACACCAGCGCGCCGTACGCCGACACCACGGACATGCTGCTGGCCGCCGACCACCGGGAGACCGAGGCGGGTATCCGCGATCTCGGCGTCCCGTTCGCCTTCCTGCGCAACGGCTGGTACTACGAGAACTACACCGCCCAGCTGCCGGTGTACCTCCAGACGGGCGCGGTCGTGGGCTGCGCCGGCGAGGGTCGGGTCAGCGGCGCCGCCCGCTCGGAGTACGCCGAGGCGGCCGGCGCCGTCCTGACCGGGACGGGCCACGAGGGCGCCGTGTACGAGCTGGGCGGCGACACGTCGTTCACCCTGTCGGAGCTGGCCGAGCAGATCGTCAGGCGCACCGGCCAGCCGGTCGTGTACCGCGACGTCACCCAGCCCGAGCTGGAGGCCGTCCTGACCGGCGCGGGTCTGCCCGCGCCCGTCGCGCGCGTCCTCGCCGACGCGGACCGGGCGATCGGGGCCGGGTGGCTGCGGATCGACACCGGCGACCTGAGTCGACTCATCGGTCACCCGACCGCGCTCCTGACGGACGCGGTGGCCGCCACCGTGCCCGCGGCCGGGTGACGCCCCGGCCCGACCGCGCTCCGCCGCGGTCCGGCTGAGGCCGCCGTCGACACCGACCAGGAGCGGGGCGTACGGATCGGGGAGGACTGGGAAAAGCGGCTCTATCAGGAACTGCGGGCCGCGGACGCGCTTGTCGCTGTGATCACCTCCGGCTATGTGGCGTCGAGCTGGTGCCTGGCCGAGCTGGCCGTCGCCCGCTCGCGCGGCGCGGTCCTGTTGCCGCTGCTGGCGGAACCGGGCGTCGGGCTGCCGTTGCTGAGCTCCCTGCACTGTCTCGACTACGCGGCCGGCCCGGCCGCCTCCGTGCGGGCGGTGCTCGACGCGCTGGTCCGGGTGGATCTGGGAAGTGGCCGGGGCTGCTCCGAGGGCCGGGACGGAGGGCCGGCGCGGCCGGCGCGTGCCTCGGTTGTTCCGTGGCTATTCCTCGGCGAGGATTCGCCGCAGGAAGTCGGCGAACTCCCCGGGCTGTGTGCTGTCAATGATCATGCGGCCCATGACCTCCGAGTACCGGAGCACGTCGGCCGGTTTGTCCAGGTAGACCGCACCGCTCAGGTACCTGCAGTGGACGATGTCGGAAAGCTCCGGCTCGGCGAAGCGCAGGATGCTGAAGGTGCCGCCTTCCGCGGCGTGGCCGCCGAAGGCGAACGGCATCACCTGGATGATGATGTTCGGCTGTTCGGAGACCGCGAGCAGGTGTTTCAGCTGGGCGCGGGTGACTCGCGGCCCGCCGATCGGGCGGCGCAGGGCCGCCTCGTCCAGGACGACCCAGAGCGTGGCGGGGTCCTCCGGGTGCGTCAGTATCTCCTGGCGGCGCATCCGCAGGCTGACCCGGCGTTCGAGCTCCCCGCGCGGGCCCGCGACCTGGCTGCTGTTCAGGCCGATGGCGGCGCGGGCGTAGTCCTCGGTCTGGAGCAGATCCGGGATGAACTGGGCCTCGTAGGCCCGGATCCGCGTCGCGGCGGTCTCCAGGCCGAGGTACAGCTCGGACCAGTCCGGCAGGACGGCGGCGTAGGCACGCCACCAGCCGGGCTGGTTGGCCTCCCGGGCCAGGGCGAGCAGCGGGGCGCGCACGGCCTCGTCGGTCACCCCGTAGAGGGTCAGCAGGTCCTCGATGTCGCGGATCTTGAACGCGACCCGTCCCAGCTCCAGGCGGCTGATCTTCGAGTCAGAGCTCCGGATCGCGTACCCGGCCGCCTCGCGGGTGATCTCCTGTTTCTCCCGGAACCGGCGCAGCTGGCCGCCGAGCAGGATCCGCAGCGCGACCGGCCCGCGGTTCCGCTGGTCTACCATCCCGTCCCCCGTGTGTGATCATCGTCCGAGGATCTCTTCCTTTCCCTGGGGCACTCATCCCTGGGGCGCTCACGCCTTGCGTGCGACACCGCAGAACGAGTCCAGTGTGGTGGGGGTGGTGCCCGGGTCGGGGCGCCACAAGGGGGTCGAGATCAGGCCGGGTTCGAGCAGTTCGAGCCCGTCGAAGTACCGGGCGATCTCCTCGGCCGTCCGGTTGTAGTAGCCGTGCCCGCCGGATCCCTCGCTGAGGGCGTGCACCCGCCCGTCGGCGATGGCCCCGTCCGCGAGCACCAGGTGGCTCCCCGACGGAACGGCGTCGAGAAGCCGCCGCACGATCGCGTACGCCTCGTCGAGGTCGGCCACGTTGCCCATGATCCCCATGAGGATGACCCCGACCGGGCGGCTGAGGTCCAGGGTCCCGGCCGCGCCGGCCAGGATCGTCCCGGGGTCGTGCACGTCGGCGTCGAGGTAGGCGGTGGCCCCTTCGGGGCTGCCGGTCAGCAGGGCGCGGGCGTGCGCCAGCACCAGCGGGTCGTTGTCGACGTAGACGACGCGGGACCGCGGGTCGACCGACTGCGCGACCTCGTGGGTGTTCCCGCTGACCGGCAGGCCGGTGCCGATGTCGAGGAACTGGCGCAGGCCCACCTCGCCGGTCAGGTGGCGGACCGCGCGGCCGAGGAACGCCCGGGAGGCCCGGGCCATCTCCACGATGTCCGGGTAGAGCCCGACGTAGCGGTCGCCGTACTCGCTGTCGACCTCGAAGTAGTCCTTACCGCCCAGCCAGTAGTTCCAGACCCGGGCCGACTGGGGTCTGCTGGTGTCGAACGTGGCTGGCGGGTGGTCGTCGGCGGGGCTGTTCACGGGGCGGCTCCCTGCGTGCGGTGGATGGCTGCTGTTCGGCTACTTCAGGGAGATCGACCGGTCGAGGAACTCGTTGGTGACCAGGTCCTTCGGGGCCAGGCCGGGCTTCAGCCGGTCGCCCTGGGCCTCGAACACGGGAGTGAGGCGGCCGATCAGAGTCTGCACCCGCGCGGTGTCGAAGCTGCCCAGGACGCCGTCGCTGCCGTCGGCGATCAGGCCGAGGCGCTTCTGCTGGGCGTTGGCGTTCGCGAGCAGCTCGGGGGAGAGGGTGAACCCGCTGGTGTTGAGCGAGCCGAGGACCTTGAGCAGGAGCTGGTTGGTCGCCGCCGGATCGTCGAGGTAGTCGCGCTGCGCCTGCTGGAACAGCGGCACGAGCCCGCTGAGGCAGGCCTGGTTGGCGGCGAGCTTGTCCGGCCGGATGGAAAGCTGCGACCGGTAGACCGGGTAGTCCTTGTCGAGAAGCAGATATCTGACGGGCCTGTTCCAGGCCTTGACATCGTGTTCGAGCTGGTAGGGCTCATAGGTCACGAACCCCTGCTGCACGACCTTACCGTCGGCCGCGACGAACCGGTCCGGGGTTCCCTGGTAGGAGGTGTCGATCTGGGACTTGTTCAGCAGGCCTTCCCGCTCGAACACGTCCGGGTAGGAGACCTGGCTGGTGGAGACCAGCACCGTCGCGCCTTCCCGACCGATGTCGGCGACGCTGGTGAAGTTCCAGTCCGGATTTCCCCACAGCAGGACCTGCGGGTTCTTCTCATACACCGAGAAGACCGCCGTCGACGGGGCCTTGGCCGAGTTCTGGACCGCCTCGTCCGTGCTGATGTCGCCGAGCAGGATGTCGTCGTCCTGGGCGAGGAGCGACGACGCCGGCTGGAAGCCGACCGCCGGGCCGCCGGCCCGGATCTCCAGCGTCACACCGGTTCCGCCGAGCTGGCCGGTGATGCGGCTGGAGTCCTTGTCGACGGTGGGGTTCGGCCCGAGAAGCTGGAAGAGGAATCCCTGGTCGGCACCGGGCCACCATGGTTGTTGGACGACGACGGTATCCGGGCAGATTCCCTTCAGCGGAGTGCTGTACCGGGATGCGGAGACCGCTCCCGTGCCGCTCGCGGCCGGCTGGTCGTCGGAGTCGGCACACGCGGTTAGTCCGCACAGGAGGGCGGCGACGCAGACGCTCGTGGTCACGGAACGGCGACGGAATCCTGAAACTCGCACGGGGATGGATGTTTCCAGACCCGCGGAATCCGCGTCGTGACGGGATCGGACCGTCCACCGAGGTTTTTCAAGTCGAGATGTTCTGTAGTGTTTTCATTGATTTGGTCGAACCTGGTGAAATTCGCTGCCGGTCGCGTGCCGATCGCCGGGAAACCAGCTCTGACCTGGCTTTTCCCTCGCTCCGTTCGCGCCTGCCGGCCGAGTGGGCGGGGATGCGGTGGACCGTGGATTGATCTGCTGTGACAGCAGCGATCGGATCGTGGGGCCGGGGCGGGTACCGGCCGGCGCTCGCTGTCGGGCCGGCCGGCCGGCGCGGCCCCGGGGCGCTATGCGCCGTCCGGATCCTGGCGGATCCACCACTGCAGGGCCTCCGCGGTGCCGAGGGTGTCCGGGTGGTCGGGCCCGAGGATCCGGCGGCGACTGGCCAGGACCTGCTCGCCGAGCGCGCGGGCCTCCCGGTACCGGCCCAGTTTGCCCAGGTAGACGGCGAGGTTGTAGGCGGACGTGACGGTGTCCGGGTGCTCGGGCCCGAGGACGCGGCGGCGTCGGGTGAGGGTGTCCTCGCCGAGGTCGCGGGCGGCCCGGTGGTCACCGAGCGCGCTCAGCCGCACGGCCAGGTTGTAGGCCGAGTCGAGGGTGTCGGGGTGGTCGGCGCCCAGCGCGCGGCGCCGCCGAGCCAGGGTGTCCTCGCCGAGGTCGCGGGCGCCGGAGTGGTCGCCCAACGCGTTGAGCAGGATGCCGAGGTCGGTCGCCGAGCTGAGGGTGTCCGGATGGTCGGGCCCCAGCGCCTGACGGCGCCGGGCCAGGGTGTCCCGGTACAGCTCGCGGGCCGCGGGGTGCTCGCCGATCTCGGCCAGGTCGACGGCGAGGTTGTGGGCCGAGGTGAGGGTGTCCGGATGGCTGGGCCCCAGCACCTGGCGGCGCCGGGTGAGGGTGTCCTCGTCGAGGTCGCGGGCGCCCCGGTGGTCACCGAGGGCGCTGAGCCGTACGGCGAGGGTGTTGGCGGCGTCCAGGGTGTCGGGGTGCTCGGGGCCGTGGGTTCGCCGCAGCCGGGCGAACAGCTCCTCGGCGGATTCGGGGCCACCCGGCGGCCCACCCGCGGGCTGTCTCCTCGTGCGGACGGTCGTCGGGTCCACCCGGGCGGTCGTGGAGATCGCGGCCCCGGTGGCGCCCCGGGTGCGGCCGGCCCCCGGTGACCCCCCGGCCGGTGAACCCTCGGCGAGGCGGCGGACGGTGTCGTCGAGGTGCAGCGGCAGGCCGGCCCGGGCGAGCCAGCCCCCGCCGTAGGCCGCGGCGCCGGCGCGCGCGAGCGCGAGCGCGAACGTGGCGGCGTCCGGCTGACGGTCGGCCGGCTCCTTCTCCAGCGCGTGCAGCACCACCTCCGCGACCGGGGCGGGCACCCCGGCCAGGGGCGGGACGGGCTCGGTCAGCTGGCGCCGCCACAGGATGTGCAACGGCAGCTTCGGGTCGAACGGCGGCCGGCCGGCCAGCAGCCGGTAGAGCACGATGCCCAGCGCGTAGAGATCGGTGGCCGGGACCAGCCGGCCGCCCTCGATCTGCTCGGGTGCCATGTAGACCGGGGTGCCGGCTACCTTGCTGGCGGTGGTCGCCGACCCCTCGAACAGCTTCGCGATGCCGAAGTCGCCGACCTTCACGGTCCCGTCCGCGGCGAACAGGATGTTGTCGGCCTTGACGTCGCGGTGCAGCACGTTGCGGGCGTGGGCGTGGCTCAGCGCCGCGGACACCGCCAGGCCCACCGCGCACGCCTGTTCCGGCGTCATCCCGGCGCGCTGCCGGGTCAGCGTGCCCCCGGCGAGGAGCTCCATCACCACCAGACACAGGTCGTCGGCCTCGATGTAGTCGTAGACCCGGACCACATGTGGATGATCAAGACCGCCGAGCAGCCGTGCCTCGGCGGCGAAGTCGATCCGCTCACCCTCGGCGGTCTGGGCCGGCATGACCTTGATCGCCGCCGGCCGGCGCATTCGCCGGTGCTCCGCCCGCAGGACCAGCCCGAACGCGCCGGCGCCGAGCTGCTCACCGAGGACGTAGTTGGGCGCCGCCGCGGCCACCCGCCCCCGATCGACGATCACCGGCGGACCCGGTGGCCCGGTCGAATCGCCGGTCGTCGCGTCATCACGATTCTGATCATCACGATGAAACCAGCTTAACGACCGCCCCGGGATTCCGGACCACTACGGATAGCCCCGCTTGTGCGTCCCGGCCCGGTGGCCCTTCCGGCAATCCCGGCGTGTGTCGGCTTCGAGCGACTTCGGCCCCGGGCCGTCAGGAATGCCGCCGGCCCGCGGCGGCGCGGAATCCCGGTGATGCGGACGGGAACGCACGCGCCGTCCGCCACCGATCTGGTCACCACCGCGTACACACCCTAAAATGAGCCCGGTTCGGGTGATCAGATCGCTTGCGCCGCGGTGTGGCAGGCAGCGTGGAAAAGGGGGTGGTGGGTGGGTAGCCACGGTACGGGCCGCTCGCCGGGTCCGGTCGTCGTACTGGAGTACTGCGGGCGGAAGTGGCAGGTCGCTCTCGGCGAGGAGATCACCGTGGGGCGCAGCGGCGCCTGCGCCGTCAAGCTTCCGGACGACACCTACCTGTCGCGGCACATGGCCTCGCTGCGGGTTCTGGACGACTGCGTGCTGGTGTACAACAGGTCGCGGTCGAAACCATTCTGTCTGCGCCCGCCCGCCGGCGAGGACAGAATCGTCGAACCCGGGGCGGCGATGACCTCGCTGCCGTTCCCCAGGTTCGACATCGTCGCGGCCCGCCGCGGCGGGGCGACCGCCACCGTTCAGGTCGACGCCTCCGCCGTCACCCATGACCGGAAGTCGCTCGGCCAGGAGACGCTCGCCGAGAGCAGGGCGACCCTCAGCCGGCCGGTCCGGCTCACCCCGGCGCAGCTCGACATCATCATCGAGCTGTGCCGGCCACTGCTGACGAAGTCCGGGGCCGACGCCCGGCCGGCCACCTACAAGGAGATCGGCGAGCGGCTGGGCCGCGGCCCGAACTACGTGCGCAACGTCATCTCGGACGTCCGTCGGGAACTGAGCGACCGCGACGAGCCCGGCCTGGCGGACTGGGAGGACCTGGCCCGCTGGATGATCCTCAACCGCCTGATCACCGAGCGGGACATCCGGAGGTCCCGGCAACCGGACGCCGGGGTGTAGCGCTCAACTATCCGGCCGGGAGCCTTTCACCTAGGTTCTGGTCCGGCGGCCGGAGCCGGCTCGCGACAACGAAAACCTGGAGCTCGGCCGCCGGAGGTCTCACCTATGGTCCTGTTACGCGAGGGGCAGGTAATCCGGGATACCTACAAGGTCGACCGGCTGTTGGGCGAGGGTGCCTTCGCCGAGGTCTACCGGGTCGAGCACCGGTATCTGGGCCGGCAGGCGATGAAGGTCTTCCGGCAGGTCGGAATGTCCGCGGAACAGGTACGCGACGCTCTCGGCGAGGCGATGCTGCTGTCCGGCATGGGGCACCCCAACGTGATCCGCGTGTTCGAGGCCAACACCGTCGAGACGGCCGGCGGGACATACGCGTACTTCACCATGGAATATGTGGCCGGCGGCACCCTGCACAGCTTCTGGTCGTCGTACGGCACCACGTTCGTTCCCGTCCCGACCGCGGTCGACATCCTGCGGCAGATGACGCGCGGCCTGGCGGTCGCCCACCGGGCCTCCCCGCCGATCGTGCACCGTGACATCACCCCGCAGAACATTCTGGTCGGCTACAGCGGGGCCGGCCTGCACGTGCGGATCAGCGATTTCGGTCTCGCCAGGAAAGTCAGTGCGCTGACCCTGCTGGCCAGCTCTCAGGGAACCATCGCCTTCATGGCGCCCGAGACCCTGCTCCACCCGCATCTCGCGTCGGTACCGGGCGACGTGTGGGCTCTGGGCGCGGTGCTCTACCTGCTGCTGACCGACCAGCTGCCCTACCCGCGGCGTTCCGGCGGCGACCCGATCACGGCCGGCTGGAACACCGGCACGCTCGTACCGCCCAGCGAGATCCGGTACTCCGTGGACGAAGCACTGGACGGGATCGTCGGCCGGGCGCTGTCCTACGACCCGGCGAAACGCTACCCGTCGGCCGTCGGGATGCTCGCCGACCTGGAGGCGTGGGAGCCCGGGAGGCCGGCGCCGCCACGCCCGCCGGAACGGGAGCCCGGACCGGCCGGGGAGATCGCCGCGGGCAAGAACGCGCTCGGCCGATCCTCGTCCGCGGACGAGGCGACGGCCGTGCGGATGGCCCGCCAGGCGGTCACCGTCGCCACCGGCGGCCAGTACGACCGCGCCGCCGACCTGATGGAGGAGGCCTGCAACAAGTGGCCCGGGCTGCGTAACCAGTACGCCTCACGGATCCGGCTGTGGCGCAAGGGGGTGACGATGTGACGACCCGGGACACCGACACCGACGCCCTGCCGCGGGTGTCCGCGCTGATCTACCGGCAGAACGCCTTCCGGGTGACCGGCCTGCCGCTCTCTGCCACGGGACGCGACATCCGGCGCAGGGCCGACATGCTCGCCGTGATCGAGAAGACCGGCGGGCAGCTACCGGCCCCGGAGGTCCTCCCACTGCGGCCGGCCCCGTCCGCCGGGGAGGTCCGGGCCGCTCTCGACCGGCTGGGCGACCCGCGTCAGCGGCTGGTCGACGAGTTCTTCTGGTTCTGGCCGGCCGGGTCCGGCGCCGTGCCGGACCCGGGGATCACCGCCCTGGCCGCCGGCGACGCGGCCGCCGCGCTCCGACACTGGAGCGCGGCGGCCGTCCCCGGCGACGCCGGCGTCGCCGGGGACGGCGGGGACGGCGGCCCGGCCGCGTCCGCGGGCCCGGGGACCTCCGGAGATCCGGCCCCGCCCGGGGATCCCGCGAGCGCGGTTCACAACCTCGCGGTGCTCGAGCACCTGCGGGCCCTGGAAGTCGAGCTGGGCGCCGCGGGCGACCAGCCCGACTGGGCTTCGGTGTACCGCCGCTGGGGCGTCGTCCTGCACGACGACCGGGTCTGGGACAGCCTGGCGGCGCGGATCAGCCGTGCCGCCGACGCCCGTCTCGACGTGGGCCGCGCCGCCCGGATCCGCGCGGCGCTGCCGGCCGCCCTGCTGTCCATCGGCGCCGCGGTCGTCGTCGCCGCCATCGGGGACGGCGACGACGACCGGGCCGAGCGGCAGCTGACGGCGCTGCGGGCCGCCCAGCTCGGGGACGGCGCCCGGGAGGCGCTGGGCGCCGCCCTGCGCGCGGCCGGCGAGCCCTGGGCCGACCAGCTCGGCGAGCTGGGCGAGGAGGACGTCCGGCTGGCCACCGACGACCGGACGGCGGGCCTGGACCACGCCACGCACCTGCTCGACCACTCCGTGGAGCCGCTGGCACGGCTGGACCGGCTGCTGCCGGCCGAGGACCCGACGCGGGTGCGCACCCACGACAAGGTCGCCCTCGACGCGCTGCGCTGCCTGCTGCTCTTCGACCAGGGCAGGGACAGATCGGAGGCCGCCGCCGCCCGCGACCACCTGCGGATGATCGAGGTGCTCGGCCGGGCCGAGCGGGTGGCGGCGTCCGAGGCCGTCCGCGGCCGGCTGGCCGAGAACCGGGAGATCCTCGACCGGGCCTCCATCCGGCTGACCTGCTGGATCTGCCACGAGCAGCCGGCCGACCCCGGAGCGGCGATCACGAGATGGATGCACGGCGACGTGGTCCGGGCGGTGCGCGAGGTGCGCTGGAACAAGGTGGAGGTCACCGTGCCGCGCTGCCGGTCCTGCAAGCGCGCCGAGACGAGCCGGGGCTGGCTGGCCGCGCTGCGGTGCGCGCTGTACTTCGTGGTCGCGATCAGCCTTCCCACGATGCTGTTCACCGGCGCCGGCGGCGGATGGATCTTCCTGGCCGTACTGATCGCGTTCTTGGCGGTTTTCGAGGACCTCAATGTCGTCGTCGGGTTCGCCCGCAGAAGACAACGAAAACATGTCGACCAGTTCCCAACGATCGTGGAACTACGCGAAAAGGGATGGCAGAACGGGGAACGGCCGCTGGGGGTGGGCGGTGCCTGAGATCCCGCGCCAGTGGCGCCATCCCCGCGAGTTCCGCATCGCCCGGCCGGCGACACCGGAGGAATGGGCCGCGGCGCTGTTGCGGGCCGTCGCGCAGGCCGAGCCCGTGCCGGCACCCGCCGAGCGGCCGGCACCCGCCGAGCGGCCGGCACCCGCCGAGCGATCGGGGGACCCGGCCCCGGCGGAGGCGGCGCTGGGCGAGCCGGCGGTGGCCCAGCTCGCGACCGGGCTGTGGCGCCTGCGTCGGCGCCTCGCCGGCCCGGCGGCGGGTTCCGGCGCGGGCGACGGCGGTGGGGCGGCGGATCTGCGCCGGGCGCGGCGCCAGTTCGAATCGCTCTGGAGCACCCTCGCCGCGGCCGGCGTCGAGATCCAGGAGCACGACCACACCCGGTACGACTCGGGTCTCGACCTGCAGGTCCTGGAGTTCCAGCAGACCGCGGGCCTGACCGGCGAGACCGTCCTGGAGACCCTGCGGCCGAGCGTCTACCTGCACGGGCGGCGCGTCCAGACCGGCGAGGTCGTCGTCGGCGTCCCCGTGATCCGGGACGAGGCCGGCTGACCCGCCGGCACCCGCCCCACCCTCGCCCCCCGAACCGCCCCACTCCCCGTCCCACATCCGTCCCGCCGGGCAGCAGGAGGAACGATGGCGCGATCGACGATGGACTTCGGCATCGACCTTGGCACCACCAACAGCGCGATCGCGGTCCTCGACGGCACCGAGGCCCGCATCGTCAAGAACGCGTTCGGGCACGACACGACCCCGTCGGCGGTCTACGCCGACCGCAACGGCCGGATCCACGTCGGTGAACGCGCCCGGGAACGGGTCGAGTCCGATCCGGCGAACGCCGCCGCCGAGTTCAAGCTCAGGATGGGATTACGCGACCAGGCGACGAACTTCGCCAACAGCGGCCTTTCCCTGAGCCCGGAGGAACTGTCCGCGCACGTGCTGCGGGCGCTGAAGGCGAATGTGAACAGGCAGCTCGGGGAGGACATCCGGGCGGCGGTCATCACCGTTCCGGCGGCGTTCGAACTGAACCAGACCGACGCCACCCGGCGGGCCGCCGAGGCCGCCGGCCTCGGCCTGTCGCCGCTGCTGCAGGAACCGACCGCGGCCGCCCTCGCCTACAGCTTCCAGCGCGACGAGGACAACATCTACCGGCTGGTGTTCGACCTGGGCGGCGGAACCTTCGACGCCTCGGTCGTGCACATCCGGGACGGCGAGTTCGACATCGTCAACCACCGCGGTGACAACTTCCTCGGCGGGAAGCTCATCGACTGGGCGATCGTCGAGGAGCTGCTGATGCCCGCGCTGCTCCGGCAGTACTCCCTGCCCGGCTTCGGGCGGGGCGAGCCCACCTGGGCGCAGGCGGTCGCGAAGCTGAAGGCCGCCGCCGAGAACGCGAAGATCGAGCTGTCCTCCGCTGACTCGGCACTCATCGACATCAGCGACCCCCCGTTGTGCACCGACTCCCGGGGGAACCCGGTGGAGTTCGTCCACGAGCTGTCCGCCGCGGACGTCGACCGGCTGACCGAGCCCTTCGTCGCCCGCGCGATCAACATCTGCCAGGCCGCGCTGCGGGAGAGCCAGCTCGCGCCGGAGAAGATCGACCGGGTGCTGCTCGTCGGCGGGCCCACCCTCATGCCCTACCTGCGCCGGCGGCTGGGCGAGGGCCTCGGCATCGAGCTGGACGTCAGCCAGGATCCGATGACCGTCGTGGCCCGCGGCGCGGCGATCTTCGCCGGGACGCAGCGGCTGCCGGCGGAGCCGGTACGGGCCGGGGTCTCCTACACCGTGGACCTGGAGTACCGGCCGATCGGCTCCGACCCGGAGCCGGTGGTCGGCGGGGTGGTGCGGGGCCCGGCGGACCGGAGCCTGGAGGGGTTCACCGTCGAGTTCGTCAACGCGCAGGCCCGCCCGCCGTGGCGCAGCGGGCAGATCATCCTGCCGGCGGCCGGCTCGTTCATCACCACGCTGCGGGCCGAGCCCGGGCTGCGCAACAGCTACGAGATCGTCCTGGAGGACCCGACGGGAACCCGCGAGCGGATCCAGCCCGCGGAACTGACCTACACCCTCGGCGTGGTCGCGCCCGGCGCCACCCTCACCCACTCGATCGGGGTGGCGCTGGCCGGCAACGAGGTCGCCTGGCTGCTGGAGAAGGGCACCCGGATCCCCGCCAAGGGCCGCGAGATCCTGCGCAGCACCGTGCGGCTCACCCGCGGTCAGTCCGGCGGCCTGCTGCGGATCCCGATCCTGGAGGGTGAGCATCCCCGGGCCGACCGCAACCGGCAGGTCGGCGCGCTGGAGATCCTCGCCGACCAGGTGGCCCGGGACATCCCGAAGGGCAGCGAGATCGAGGTGGAGATCCAGATCGACGCCTCCCGGCTGGTCACCACCAAGGCCTACGTGCCGATCCTCGACGAGGACTTCGAGGCGTTCCACGACCTGACCACCGAGACCGCCGCCGATCCGGCCAGGCTGCGCCGGGACCTGACCGCCGAGCAGGAGCGGTACGACGCGCTGCGCGCCGACGCGGAACGGACGTCCGACCCGGCGGCGCTCGCCCTGCTCGGCGAGCTGGAGGACGAGCAGGCGCTCGGTCAGCTCGAGAACGACGTGTCCTCCACCGAGCACGGCGACGCGGACGCGGCGGGCACCGCCGGCAAGCGGATGCTCGACCTGCGGGCGAAGCTCGACGCCGTCGAGGAGGCGCTGGAGTGGCCCTCGCTGGTCGAGTGGGCGAACCGGGTGCTGCGCGACGCGCCGGGCATCATCGACGAGTACGGCGACGCCCAGGACCGGCGCCGGTTCGAGATCCTCGCCGCCGACGTCCGCCGGGCACTGGACGGCCGGGACGCCGCCCACCTGCGGACCCTCGTCGACGAACTGACCGGCCACCTGGCCATGGTGGTCGACCGCAAGACGGGCGCCGTCGTGATGGCCCACTTCTCCCAGCTGGTCGAACAGCGCTCCGAGCTGCGCGACCAGGCGCTGGCCAACCGCCTGATCGCCGAGGGCCGGCGCGCCGTCGACAGCAACGACATCGAGCGGCTGCGCACGGTGAACCGGCAGCTGTTCGACCTGCTGCCGACCGAGGACACGCCAGCGCGGCCGGAGGGCAGCAGTGTCCGCCGATCCCGGTGACGCGCCGTCGCCGCCGGTCGCGGCCACGACCGGGAACGGTGACGGCGCCACCGCCCGGGCCGCGCTGGTCGGCGAGGTCGTCCGTGGGCAGGCCGCCACGCTGGCCCGCTCCGGCCGGCACGAGGACGCCGCGCGCCTGCTCGCGGAGCTGGCCACCGGGCGCGACCACACCGCGGCGGAGCACGACCTGCTGGCCCGGATCCGGGCGCAGCAGGGCCGGTTCGTCGATGCCGAGCGGCACTGGCGCGCCGCGCTGGCCCTGGACGGCGACCACGCGGCGGCGGCGGCGGGCCTGCGCCGCCTGCAGCGGCCACGGGCCCGCGGTGGCGGCGGCCTGGTCCGGGGCGGCGCGGCCGCCGCGCTGCTCGGCGCGCTCGCCTTCGGCGGCGGCTGGTGGCTCGGCCACGACGGCGCCGACCCGGTGGCCTCGACCAGCCACCCACCGGGCCCCGCGGCTCCGGTGATCTCCGCCGCGCCGGCTCCCGCCGTCTCCGCGCCGGCTCCCGCCGGGCCGGGGGAGCTGACGGCGGATCTGGCCGCGCGTCTCGCCGGGCCGGACGCCACGATCACCCGGGCCGGCGGCCAGGTGGTCGTGGTCTTCCGCGCCGCGCTGTTCGCCACCCAGGACACCCCCACCCCGGACGGCCGCGCCGCGCTGAGCGGGCTGGGCGCCCGGCTGGCGGCCGTGCCCGGGATCGCCGTCGAGGTCGTCGGCCACAGCGACAGCCTTCCGGTCCGCCCGGGAGGTCCCTTCCCCGACAACACCGCGCTGAGCCTGGCTCGCGCCGCGTCCGCCGCGCGGATCCTGCGCGCGGCCGGAGTCCCGGCCGCGGCTTTCGCGGTCTCCGCGGCCGGCGACGCCCTGACCCCCTACGCCGGCGATCCGGCCGGCGCCGCGGCCGGGACGTCCGCCGGTGACCCCCGGAACCGAACGGTGACCCTCCGCGTCTCGCCGCCCGCCTGAGGCGACCGCGCCTGAGCAGGCGACGAAGCGGGCGGCGACAGAGCGGGCGGCAGGGAAGGACGAACACATGACGCAGGGTGAGTCGGAGCCGAAGCCGGAGCCGGAGCCGAGACCGGCGGCCCGGTCCCACGACCCGCTCGCCGTCGCCGTCGCCAACGCCTCGCTGTTCGGCGGCGGCTACCTGATGCTGGGTCGGGGACAGCTCGCCGTAGTCGTCCTCCTGATCACCGCCGAACTTCTGATCATCTTCGCCTCGGTCGCGCAGACACTGTGGTTCGGGCTCGTCCTGCTCGCCTGGTGGGTGGCCGTCATCGCGCACGGCTGGTACCTGGCCGGGGGACGGCCGAGCCGGGGCCGGCTCCGGCCGGTCCGGTCGAAGCGGCAGTGGGCCGTCGCCGTCGCCGCCGTGCTCCCGGTGCTGCTGGCCTTCGGCCTCCTGCGGTTCGACGTCGCGCGGATCGAGCGGGACGTCGCGCAGGCCCGCCGCGCCGACGACTGCCCGCGGGTGGAGTCGGCCGTGGAGCGGGTGTCGCCCGCCCATCGCATGGTGGAGGTCGCCCCGGCCGCCGCCGGTGAGGACATGGTCGAGGCGTGCGCGCTGCTGCGGACGGCCGCCGGCCCGCTCGACGCCGGGCTGACCGGCGACACCGCGGCGTTGGACCGGGGCTTCCGGCAGCTGTCCACCGTGCTCACGGCGCTGCCCGGCAACGAGGGCCTGGTAGGGGCGGCTCTGGACCGGTTCCTCGCCGGCCTGCCGACCGAGGATCCCTGCGTCACGGTGCGGATCGCCACCTGGCTCGCCCGGCAGCCGACCGGCGGCGGCGAGCTGGACCGCGCCCGCCGGGCCGTCCCGCGGATCGCGCCCGGGGCGCTGGCGGACTGCGGCGGGCGCCGGCTGGCGGCCGAGGACTGGGAGAACGCGCGGACGACCTACCAGCAGCTGCTCGACCAGTATCCCGACCACGAGCTGGCGGGCGCGGCCCGGGCGGGGGTGGGGCAGGCCGACCAGAAGCTCGAGGAGGCGCGGATCCGCCGTGAGCAGGCGGCCGAGCTGGCGAAGCTGCGTGGCCTGCTGCAGCGTCCGGCGTCCGGTCAGCCGGCGTACTGCGCCGCCCCGGTGCCGTTCTCGGCCGCTCCGGCCGGGCCGAACCGGGCACTGATCGCCGGCGACCGGCAGTACACCGCCCGGCTGCCCGCCGAGTGGATGACCGAGGACGTCGCCACCGCCACGCGGGTGCTCTGCGTCGGCGCGCCGGAGCTCGGCGCGGCGGTCAAGACCTGCCCGTACACCCTCGGCGGGAACGTGACGTTCCATCGGGTGGCGATCCCCGTCCGCGGCTACGACCTGCGGTCCGGGCGGCTGCTGACCGACACCCGGGTGGAGATCAGCGGCACCAGCTGCCCGCAGGTCATCTACGGCTTCGGCTCGGACAGGTACGTCACCCCGAGCGACTCCCAGGTGCAGGCCGCCTTCCGACCACTGATCAGCCCCTGATGATCATCCGGTGGGGTGGCGGGGCGGCGCGCCCACCCCCGGCGGCGGCCGGCAGTGGGAGGATGACCCCGTGGCCGTACCTGAGCTGACCCCAGAGGAACTGCTGACCACCACCCGCAGCGTCCGCAAGCGGCTGGACCTGGACCGCCCGGTCGAACCCGAGCTGATCGAGGAGTGCCTGCGGATCGCGCTGCAGGCGCCGAGCGGCTCGAACCGGCAGGGCTGGCACTGGATCGTGGTGACCGATCCCGAGCTGCGCGCCGGCGTTGCCGGGTACTACCGGGCCGGAGCGTCCGCCTACCTGGCCGCCGACGGAACGTCCGCCGAGGGGTACGAGGGCGAACGCGCGGCCACGCAGACCCGGGTCCGTGACTCGGCCCGCTACCTCGCCGAGAACATGCACCGGGTGCCCGTCCTGCTGATCCCCTGTCTGGAGGGCGACGTCACGCAGATCCCGCCGCACGCCCAGCCAGGGTTCTGGGGCTCCCTGCTGCCCGCGGTCTGGAGCTTCATGCTCGCCGCCCGCCTGCGTGGCCTCGGCACCGCCTGGACGTCGCTGCACCTCGGCCACTCCCGCGAGGTCGCCGAGCTGCTCGGCATCCCGCCCGGGTACAGCCAGGGGGCGCTGATCCCGGTCGCCCACACCATCGGCACGACCTTCCGTCCGGCCGCGCGGGAGCCGCTGGAGACCGTCCTGCACCGCGACCGCTGGTGAGCTCACCGGTCTCGTGCTGAGCCGGGCCGGGCCAGGGGGCCGCCCGGCCCGGCCCGGCGCTGAGCTCGGGTCACGCCAGCGCGGCGGCCTTGCGCACCAGCACCGACCGCTCGCGGATGTTGCCGCACAGCCGGGCGGCGAGCTCCAGCTCGGCACGGGCCTCGGCTGTCCGGCCGAGCCGGGAGAGCAGCTCGCCGCGCACGCTCGGGAGCAGATGCGACCCCGACAGCCGGCCGGCGGCGACAAGATCGTCCACGATGGCCAGCGCCTCCCGCGGCCCGGTCGCCATCGCCACGGCGACGGCCCGGTTGAGCTCGACGACGGGGGAGGGGGCCACCCGGCCGAGCGCCTCGTAGAGGAGCACGATCCGCTCCCAGTCGGTCCGGGTCACCGAGGGCGCCGACGCGTGACAGGCGGCGATCGCCGCCTGCAGGCCGTACGGGCCGAGGCCCCGCCCGAGCGCCGCGGCCCGGCTGATCGCGGCGGTGCCGCGGCGGATCGCCGACCTGTCCCACCGCCGCCGGTCCTGGTCCTCCAGAAGCACCGCCTCGCCGTCCGGCCCGGTGCGCGCCGGGAAACGCGCGGACGTCAGCTCGCACAGGGCGAGCAGCCCGTGCACCTCCGGCTCGTCGGGCAGCAGCGCGGCGAGCATCCGGGCGACCCGGATCGCCTCGTGGGCCAGATCGGGGCGCAGCAGGTCGGCACCGGACGTCGCCGTCGAACCCTCGGTGAAGATCACGTAGAGCACGCTCAGGACGCCGGAGAGCCGTCCGCGCCGTTCCGCCGCCGCCGGCAGCTCGAACGCCACCCGGGCCGCGGCGAGGGTCTTCTTCGCCCGGGTGATCCGGGCCTGGACCGTCGGCACGGGCACCAGGAAGGCCCGGGCGATCTCCTCGCTGGACAGCCCGCCGACCGCCCGCAGGGTCAGGGCCACCCGGGCCTCGGCCGACAGCACCGGATGACAGGCCACGAACATCAGCGCCAGGACGTCGTCGTCGATCCGGTCGGGGTCCCACGGCAGGTCGTCCGACCGGTCCACCGGGGGCGGTCCGCCCGAGACCGCCGCACCTTCGGTGAGCTGCCCGGCGACCATCGCGTACCGCTCGTCGAGCGCCGCCCGGCGGCGGAAGCTGTCGACGGCGCGCCGCCGCGCGGTCGTCAGGAGCCAGCCGGCCGGGTTCGCCGGCTCGCCGTCCCGTGCCCAGGAGACGAGCGCCTCGGCCACCGCCTCCTGGGCGACGTCCTCGGCGAGCGCGAAGTCGCCGGTGTAGCGGGCCAGCGCGCCGACGATCCGGGCGGACTCGATCCGCCAGACGGCCTCGACGGCCTTCGCGGCCTTCGCGGCTTTCGTGATGTTCGTGGCCTCGGCCGCCTCGGTGGCCCACCGCGCCGGCTCGGCGTTCGGCGGGCCACCGGTGGCCGCGGGCATCAGAGCTGGCCGGTCCGCTCGCGCCACGCCCGCTCCCGGGCGACCCACTCGTTGTCCTGCGGGAACTCGTCGATGCCCGGCACGCGCCGGATCTCGCACTTCGCGCCGTTGATCGCGGGCATCCGCTTCGCCCACTCGACGGCCTCCTCCTTCGAGGCGACCTCGATGATGTAGAAGCCGCCGAACAGCTCCTTGGTCTCGCCGTACGGACCGTCGGTGACCACCGGCGTCTCGCTGCTGTAGTCGACCACCACGCCCTGGGCCGGGTCGTCCAGCCCCTCGGCGGCGACGAGCACACCGGCCCGGATCAACTCCTCGTTGAAGCTGCCCACCACCTCGAGCATCTCCTCGAAGGGCGTGTCCATCATCTTCGCGAGGGACTCGTCCGTGCTGCGCATGATCAGCATGTACTTCGCCATCGTCGATCTCCCTTTCTCGAGGTCGCCGCTCGACCCTCTCACCACCAGGTCGAACGGCCCCGCCGCGGATCGACACGGTCCGCCGAAAATTTTGTGGCCACCTGTGGAGCGGCTGCTCCGGCCCGGCGGGACGCCCTGCCGGGCCGGGCGAAATCTCCAGGGGGCCGCCGTGCCGGGCCACCCTGCCGGTGTGCCGCGCCGGGGTGCCGTGCCAGTCGTCGAGTAGCGGTATGGCTACGGAAAGGACAGACGGTGACGCCACGCAAATCAGGGACCGTGGCCGTCTGGAAGTATGTGCGCAGCCGAGGCCGGCTCGGACTTGATTGCTGATGCGCAGACGTTCGCCGGTCGCCAGATGTCGAGCAGGAGAACTGATGAAACGGATCGCTGAACTCGTCGTCCGGCGCCGATGGCTCGTCGTCGCCGGCTGGATTGTCTTCATCATCGCGGCGCAGGGGATCGCCGGAGCGATGGGTGGGGCTTCGTACAAGGACACGTTCAGCCTGCCGCACACCGAGACCGCGTCCGTCGCGAAGCTGCTCGAGGACGCCGGCCTGAACAATCAGAACGGTGCTCCGGGCACAGTTGTGCTCAAGAACAAGGCGGGGGCGTTCACCGCGTCACCCCCGCAGCTGAAGCCGGCCCTGGAGAAGGTGTGCGCCTCGGGTAACCATGTGGCGCTCATCACATCGCCGTGGGGGTCGATCGACTGCGCGGACAGCGGCACGGACGCGCCGGGAAACCCGATGTTGCTCAACAGCGCGCATGGCTCCACCACGGCGCTGGTCACCATCATCTGGGAGAACGACCACTACGACGCCGAGCTGTTCAAGAACGTCTACGACCAGCTGAAGACCCTGCGCAGCGACTCGCTCCAGGTCGAGTTCACCGGTAACGCCTTCGCCGGCATCGGGCAAAGCAGCGGTTCGGGCGCTTCGGTGCTCATTGGCTTCGTGGCCGCGCTCATCATCCTGGCGTTGGTGTTCCGTACTGTGGCCGCCACGGTGCTGCCGTTGGCAAGTGCGATGGTCGCGCTCGTCAGCGGCCTGGGCGTGATCTACATCCTCAGTCACGTCATCAGCGTCTCCAACATCACCCCGGCTCTGTCCGAGTTGATGGTGATCGGTGTCGGCGTCGACTACGCGCTGTTCGTCGTCACGCGACATCGCCGCAATCTGCGGCGCGGCATGCCTGTCGCGGAGTCGGTCGTGAACGCGATCAACACCTCTGGCCGGGCGGTGCTGTTCGCCGGTACGACCGTGTGCATCGCCATCCTCGGCCTCATCGCGCTCGGGGTGAGCTTCTTCAACGGCATGGCGGTGGCGACCGCGCTCGCGGTCGGCCTCACCATGATCGCCTCACTGACGCTGCTGCCGGCCCTGCTCAGCCTGTTCGGCCTCAAGGTGCTGCCCCGCAAGCAGCGGGCGGCGGTACGGGCCGGCGAGTTCATCGATGACCGCCCGACAGGCTTCTGGGCCCGCTGGTCGCGGTTCGTCGCCCAGCGCCGCGTCGCCGTCGCGATCATCTCGGGCGCGGTGATGATCGTGATCGCCCTGCCGTTCTTCTCGCTGCAGCTGGGCTCCAGCGATCAGGGCAGCGATCCGAAGACCTCCACGACCCGCACCGGCTACGACCTGATCTCCGCCGACTTCGGCGTCGGCTACAACTCCACCCTGGAAGCCGTCGTAAGCGGTCCGGGCGCCTCGGACAAGGCCTATCTGCGGCGCGTCTCGGAGACGTTGGCGGACGTCCCAGGAGTCGACCCGGGCAGCATAGGCACGGCGCCACTGGCCAGGAACGTCGCCTTCGTGACGTTCAAGACGACCACGTCACCGCAGTCGGAGAAGACCTACCAGCTGGTCCGACACCTTCGCTCGACCGTCCTGCCCCCGCTGTACGACGGCACGGACAACCACATCTACACCTACGGCGACACGGCGATCAACGTCGACTTCGCCTCGGTGCTGGCCCGGAAGATGCCGCTGTTCATCGCGGTCGTGGTCGGTCTGTCGTTCATCCTGCTGCTCATCGCGTTCCGCAGCCTGGTCATCCCGCTGACCGCGGCGGTGATGAACCTACTGGCGGCGGGCGGTTCGTTCGGTCTGGCCGTGGCGGTCTTCCAGTACGGCTGGTTCTCCGACAGCATGGGAGCCGGACCGGGCGGGCCGATCGACGCCTGGATGCCGGTCATGCTCTTCGCCATCCTGTTCGGTCTGTCGATGGACTACCAGGTGTTCCTGGTCAGCCGGATGCACGAGGAATGGGTGCACACCCGCGACAACAAGCGATCGGTGATCATCGGGCAGGGCGAGACGGGCGGCATCATCACCGCCGCCGCCATCATCATGATCGCCGTCTTCCTCGGCTTCGTGATCTCTCCGGGCCGGCCGATCAAGATTTTCGGCACCGGTCTCGCCGCCGCGGTGTTCCTCGACGCCTTCGTCCTCCGGACGATGCTCGTGCCGTCGCTGATGCACATCGTCGGCAGGGCCAACTGGTATCTCCCGAAGTGGCTGGACCGCATCACCCCGCGGGTCTCGGTCGAACCGGCCGACGAGCCCGTCACCCACGGCGCGGTCACCACCTCACTCGACGGCGACGACCGGCCTGCCGACGACCGGCCTGCCGACGACCAGTCGACCGACGACCGGCCTGACGACGACCGGCCGGACGACGAACGGGAACTGGCCCGCTCCTGAGACGGGTCGCGTCCCGACACGGTCGAGGACACCACCAGCCGTGACACCCTCCGCCTCGACGGGCACGCCCGTCGAGGCGGAGCCTTTCGGTCGACCTCCGCCGCGGACGCGGCACCGGATCAGCGCTGGATCCGGCGCTAGATCTGGCCGACGGGCTCGCGCTTCTCGGCCTGGAAGCGGTCCTCGGCGCGGCCGGTGGCCCAGTACGCGGAGATCGAGAGCCGCTCACGGGGGACGTCGCGCTCATCGGTGAGCAGGCGCCGGGCGGCCTTGACGGTGCCCCGCTCGCCGTGTACGAACACCTGCGGTGTCCCGGCGGGCCAGGCCAGCTCGCGCAGCGCCGCCACGAGCGGGTCGCTGCCTGCCGCCGCCGTCTCCCGGTACAGCCAGCGCAGGCTGACGCCGTCGGGCCGGGGGAGGGGAACCTCGTACTTCGCGGAGTCGACGAGCAGGATCACCGTTCCCGTCGCCTCGGCGGGCATCGCGGCCAGTGCCGAGGTGGCGGAGGGGATCACCGTCTCGTCGCCGGCCAGCAGGTGCCAGTCGGCGGCCGGGTCGGGGCGGTAGGCGCCGCCGGCGCCGCTGAGGACGAGCTGGTCGCCGGCTTCGGCGCGCGCGGCCCAGGGCCCGGCGACCCCCTCGTCGCCGTGCACGATGAAGTCGATGGCCAGCCGGCGGGTGTCGGCGTCGGCCCAGCGGACGGTGTAGGTCCGGGTCGCGGGCAGCTTCTCGGGCTGCTCGGCCCGCAGCGCGACGAGATCGTACGGTGGCCGCAGACCGTGCGCCGGATCGGCGAAGAAGATCTTCACGTACTTGTCGGTGAACGTGTTGTCGTTGTAGGCGTCGAAGCCAGGGCCGCCGAGCACGACGCGGGCGATGCCGGGGCTGATCCAGCTCTTCTCCTGGACGGTGAGAACCGCCTGCGATCGAACGGGCCGGGTGCGACCGGTCGTGGCCATGGTCCTGACCTCCTTCGTCGCCGGCCGGGCCGCCGGAGACATCGAATGAAAGTAAGCTTAACCTGACTATTTCGGTGGCGCCGCTCGGGCGTCGGCGACGGGTGCGGTGCCCGCCTGGACACCGGGCTCACCCAGGCCCCCGGCTCCGGCGGGCCCGACCGGCACACCTGCTGGCCGACGACGATCAGTCGGGACGGCGCCCCGCACGTCACGGGCGTCGGCGCCCTGTTCGTCGACGGCTGCTTCTGGTTCGAGACGGGGGAGCGGACCCGCAAGGCCAGGAACCTCGCACGTGACCCACGTTGTGCGCTGAGCGTGGCCACCGCCGAGTTCGACGTCGTGGTCGAGGGCCGGGCGAGTCGGGTCGCCGACCCGGTGACCGTGGCGGCGATGGCCGAACGCTGGGCCGCCGAGGGCTGGCCGGTCCGGGTGGACGAGTCGGGGCAGGCCCTGACCGCCGAGTTCAGCGCTCCCTCGGCCGGTCCGCCACCCTGGTCCGTCTACCGGATCGACCTGACGGCCGTCACCGCGCTGCGGACCGTCGAGCCGGGTGGCGCCACGCGCTGGCGGATCTGACCGCGCCGCGCCGGTACGCCGGACCCGGGCCACCGCCCCTCGGGAAGCGGTAGCCGACCGTTCTCCCGCGGCGCGGGAGCGGGAACAGGCTGACCACGAGCGAGGTTGCAGCCCGCGGGCCGGAGGCCCGGTGTTCGAGCCGTCGTCGTAGGGAGCCAACCATGCGGATCGGGATTATCGGGGCGGGTCAGATCGGTGGGACGCTGACGCGGCGGCTGGCCGCGCTGGGGCATCAGGTGCGCGTGGCCAACTCCCGGGATCCGCAGACCCTGGCCGACCTCGCACAGGAGACCGGGGCGACGGCTGTCTGGGCGGCGGAGGCGGCCGAGGACGCCGATCTCGTCATCCTCAGCATCCCGCAGAAGCGCGTCCCGGACCTCGCGGCGGGACTGCTCAAGGGCGCGAGGCCCGGCGCCCCGGTGGTCGAGACGAACAACTACTACCCGCGGGAACGGGACGGACGCATCGCCGCGATCGAGGCGGGCACCCCGGAGAGCGTGTGGGTCGCCGAGCAGATCGGCTCGCCGGTGATCAAGGTTTTCAACGGGATCTGGTGGAAGCACCTGCTGGAGTCCGGGCGCCCGAAGGGCGCCGAGGGGCGGATCGCGCTGCCCGTCGCCGGCGCGGACGGCCCGGGGAAGCGGACGGTGTTCGACCTGGTCGACCAGCTGGGCTTCGACCCGGTCGACGGCGGCCCGCTGGAGGAGTCCTGGCGCCAGCAGCCGGGCACGCCGGTGTACGGCAAGGACCTCGGGGCCGCGGCCGCCGTCGAGGCGCTGGCCGCCGCGTCCCCCGTACGCCCGGAGGAGTTCCGCGCCTGACACCGTCCGGCGGGCGTACGCGGGGCCCCGCCTCGAGGCGGGTCCCCGCCGGCGGGAGCGCGGGGCCGGGGACCCGACCGGGCCCCCGGCGTCGGCCGGCGGGAGCAGCGGGCCTCAGCGGGTCCGGTTGTTGTAACCCTGGACCCGTGCGGCCAGCTGTGCCGCGCGCTGCTCGGGCGTGACGCGGGGGAGCTCGGTCAGCGCGTCCACCTCGGCGAGCGAGAGGACCTCGAAGTCGCGCACGAGGGTGCTCGTGTCGATCGTCGCGCCGACCGGAGCCGCCTGCCACCGGATCAGGCCGAGTCCCTCGTCGAGACCGGTGGTGTCGAGCCAGTTGGCGACGCCGGGGTCCTCGTGGGACAGCACGAAGGTGAAGGTGCCGTCCGGATTCGGGGCGGTCTGGCCCAGGTTGAGGGACACCTGGGACTTCTTGCCGTTCGCGCTGAGCATCCAGGGGTCCATCATCTGGAAGCCCGTGTAGGCGGCACCGACCGGATCGGTGGTGACGACGATGGCCTGGTCCGCGGCGAGGTCCCAGCTGAGCGCCGCGATGAAGCCCGCCATGCTGCCGTTGCGGCCCTGGGCCGGGGTGATCCTGTTGCCCTTGAGGCCGCCGAACCAGAGCTCCGGGAACTTCGCCCAGAAACGGACGTAGGGCGGAAGGTCGCGCAGGGCCGCCTTCCCGATCTCCTCGGGGTCGAAGCGGCCGGGCGGCACGGCGTCGAGCGCGCGCAGCTCCATGCGGACCGGACGCTGATCCCAGTCGGCGAACATGTCGCGGGAACCGAGCGTCAGCCGGCCCGGCGCCGACCGCAGATGTACCGGGCTCTCCGGCTCCGGGCCGATGGTGATGCGGAACGACCCGTCGGCGGCGATCCGCAGATCGCGGTCGGTGATGCTGGCCAGCGGCGTCAGATCCGACTTGTCGAGATCCATCGGCGGGGGGCTGACCTTGTTTCCCCGGTGCAGCTCGATGTTGAGCTGCGCGGGCCGCCGCGCCAGGTCGAACTGGCCGACGACCTCGAAGCGCCGGTCCCCGTCGAAGAAGGCGTTGCGATAGAGCGCGTCCGGGTTGTCGCCCGAGGTCCCGACACCGGGAAGCGTACGGCCGAGCCATTCACGCGGCGTGTCGTCCGTTCCCCACAGCTGCGCGGGGGTCGGCAGGAAGTTTCCGATCTCGGCCAGGACGAGCGAGTTCGTCCACAGCGACAGCGCCTCGTCGAGGGTGGCCGCGCCCGACTTCGTCCGCCCCCGGGGTGTCGCCGCCAGCTCGGCGTGCAGCTCGGCCCGCACGTTCTTCAGCGCGGGGTCGTCGAGCAGCTGGAGGAGGGTCTCCTCGGCGAGGATCTGCGCGGGCGTCGCGAGAACTGGCCGGGGGTCCCGGGCATCAGCCGGTGCCATCGTGACGGCTCCTATTGGTTGTTCGTACCCGGATTAAGACCGGGTCGGCTGGGAACGCTGCCACCGGTCGACGTCCACGGGGTTCGCGGTCCCGATCGGGCTCGATCCGGGGTTTAGTGGCAGTATCGTGACATCAATTTGCGGGCGGCGCAACGCCCGACAGGCGCCGGGTCGACGGCGCGCCCTGAGGCGCGACGGCGGCCGACGTCGGGTGCGCGGCGCTGTCCGTCCTCACGCCGTGCGGCCGCCTGACGATCCAGATCCTGATCGGCGACCGCTGGCTCAGGCTGGTGCCGGGCGGGCTGGTCACGGCGGGCGCCGTCGATGCCCGGACTGTGGCCGCCGCCGGCGTGCGACCGGCCTTCGTCCGGGATGGTTCCGCCTGGGATAATTCGCGATATGCACAATGGGGGGAACGGCGGGGCGCTTCCGGGCGACCGCTGGAGTTTCTTCGTCTCCTACACGCAGGCTGATCGCGCCTGGGCCGAGTGGATTGCGTGGCAGCTGGAGGACGCCGGGTTTCGGGTTCTGGTCCAGGCGTGGGACATGGTGGCTGGCTCCAACTGGACCGCGACCATGCAGGACGGAATGCAATTCGGTACGCGCACGATCGCGATCCTCTCGGACGCCTATCTACAGTCGGTTTATGGTCGGCACGAGTGGCAGGCCGCCGTTGTCGCAGATCCGGACAGTGCCCGGCGCAAACTGCTGCCCGTCCGCGTCGAGGACTGCGACCGCCCCGGCCTGCTCGGTCAGGTGGTCTCGGTCGACCTGTTCGGCCAACCGGCGGAGGCGACGCGCAGCACGCTGCTGACCGCCATCCGTGGCGCGGTCTCGGGCCGCGCGAAGCCCTCGGACGAGCCGCTGTTTCCTGGACCGCTCGCGACGCCCATACCGCCGCAGGCTCCTCCGCCGCGGGTGGCGCCGCTCTTCCCCGGAGCGGCCGAACCGGCGGCGACGACGGCTCGGCGACGTCAGCCGGTGCGCGCCGACACCTCGGCCGTGCCTGCCCGCCGGCTCGTGCACCAAGCCGCGGATCCGGCGCCCGCGGCGGCCGGAGGCGAATTCCGTGCGCTGCTGGTCGGGGTCGCGGCCTATGACGATGACCGGCTGCCGTCGCTTCCCGATGTGACGGAGGCGATCGACACCACCGTGGAGGCGCTGGAGGCCGTCGGCTACCGAGTGGAGATCCAGGATCGGTCCCGGCTCGGCCTGAGTGCGGTGAAATCCGCCATCCACGCCTTCATCAGCGGCGCCGCGCCCGGTGACACGCTGCTGCTGGTACTCGCCGGGCACGGCGTGCACAGCGGGCGCCGGGACTACCTCGTACCGTCCGACGCGGCCGTCGGGTACCAACCGTTCTGGGATCTGTGCGTACCGGTCGACTGGACTCAGGCAGTGTCCCGCAGCGCCGCCGCGCGAGTGCTGGTCGTGGTCGACGCCGCGGTGGCCTTCGACGACGACGTCCGCGACCTGGTCACGGAGGCCGGCTGGGCCGGCGGGCCGCTGGACACCCCGGCTGGAACCGACCTCGCCTACCTGTACGTCGACCCGTCTGACCCGTTCGGGCCTGTCGGGCCTGCCGGGCCGGGTGAGCCCGCCGAGCCGGGCGGGACGGAGGAGCCGGGCGGAACGGCCGGCGGCGCTGGACGGGCGTCGCTGCTGCGCGCGATGGTCGACGTCGCCTCGCACCGGCCACTGCCCGCGGGACTCGAGGAGCTGCGCGCCGCCCTCACCACCAGCCTGGGTCACGGTGACCAGGGGAGTGGCAGCGGCGCGGGACGTGGCCGGGGGACGTCGGGCCGCGCGCCCTCCTGTCTTCTGCGGGCGTCATCGCGCGATCCGCGACTGTTCACGGTCTTTCCCGCCGCCGCGGTCGGGCAGCAGGCCGGCAGGCCCGTCCATCCGTGGCAGACGGTGGCCGAACGGCACAGCGCCTGGACGCTCAGCGCGGAGGCCGCCGCCGGGGATCCGCGGGCGGGGGACGAGCTGCGGGAGAGCACCCTGCGGCTGATCGGGCGGCTGGGCCGGGTATCCGACGACGCGGCGGGACGGCTGCGCGGCGATCCCTGGCATGACCCGGGCCTGGCGGCGCGGATGACCAAGCGGGTCGAGTTCCTGGTGAACCGCCTGCCGGCGGAGGCGGACGCGCTCTCTCCGGCCGAGGCGGCCCTGCTGGTCAGCGTGCCGTTCCTGCACCAGGCGGTCTGGACCCGCCTGGTCGCCCGCGCGGCGCTTGCCCACCCGGGCTCGCCGAGTGTGTGGACCGACGACGTCGAGCGGGGGGAGTTCGAAGCCTTCCTTCGCCTCCACCCACGGCTGCGGCGCCGGGCCGAGCGGGCCCGGCGCAGCGGCGACCAGCAGTCGGCGGCGGCGATCGGGTGGTGGCTCGCTCATCAGTGGATCATCTCGAGGTCGGCGTCCTATGCGGGCACGGCGTTCGCCGACCTGCTCACCGGCCTGGGCGTGGAGACCGTCGCGAGCGAGGTGTTCCTGCCGGGCCGGCTCGCGGAGCTGCTGACCGCGCTGCGCGCCGCTCCCACCTTCCTCGGCCGACCCGGTCGGTCGGGTGCGCTGCGGGACCTGGTGCTGGTGGCACCGGCGACGGGCGACGAGATGCCGCTGCGGGAACGCCTGGTCGGATACCTGCTGGCCGCGGGACAGCGGATGGCGCTCGAACCGGCGGCGCTGCCCAGCGTGCTGGTCGAGCACCTCGGGGTGGCTGATCCCGTCAGGCTGGACGAGCTGCGGGAGACGATCCGGCGCGCCGAGTGGCAGCACCGGGGCCGCTCGAGCCGGGCCTTGGCGGCCCGATGCGGGCACCAGGCCGTTCAGGTGGCCCTCGAGCACCACGTCGCCGCGCTCGACACCCTGTTCGCCGAGGCGCACCGCGCGACGGCGGAGACCCCGGCCCTCGCGGCTCTTCCCACGCACGCGACCGCTGACCGCATCCACGCGGCAGAGGTGAACGGGCGGGCGGTGTACAGCGCGGCCGGCGCCCAGTTCCGGCTGGCCGAGGACAAGGTCCAGGAGCTGCTGATGGGCGAGCAGCTCTACGCGAACCGGGCGCTCGCCGTCCGGGAGCTGTACCAGAATGCGCTGGACGCCTGCCGGTACCGGCGCGCGCGTGAGGAGTACCTGGAACGGACGGGCGCAGCGGCGTCCGGCTGGGCGGGTGAGATCACCTTCAGGCAGGGCTTCGAACCGGACGGAGCTCCCTACATCGAGTGCCGCGACAACGGGATCGGCATGGGGCTGCGGGAGCTCTCGGACGTCTTCGCGGAGGCCGGGACCAGGGCCGTCGACCTGCCGGAGGTCGTCGAGGAGATGGTCGCCTGGGCCGCCTGCGACCCTCCGGTCGAGTTCCACCCGAACAGCCGGTTCGGGGTGGGGGTCCTCAGCTATTTCATGATCGCGGACGAGATCGACGTGGAGACGTGCCGGCTGGGACCGGACGGCCGCCCCGGCGATCGCCTCCGGGTGACGATCGCCGGCCCCGGGAACCTCTTCCGGATCCGCAACCTCGGGCCGGGCCGGGACGCCGGCACCACCGTGCGCCTGTATCCGAGCCGTGACCCGCAGAGCTCGCCGGTGTCCTGTGTCGACACCCTGCGCCGCATCCTCTGGGTGGCCGAGTTCGACACCCGCGCGACGGAGGGGGTGGCGCGGCAGTTCTGGCCCGCCGGCCGGCTCGCCGACTCGGCGCCGGTCGGGATGGAACACCCGTTGACCAGCACCCTGCGTCGGGAAACCACTCAGATCGTCATGGCTGACAACGGTGTCTGGTGGTGTGACGGCACCGGGGCGGTACTCGCCGACGGCCTCTGGGTGGGCAGGACGGCGTTTGGTGTCGTTCTCAACCTGACCGGACCGCTGGTGCCCGAGCTCTCCGTGGACCGCAACGAGATCCGCAGGTTCGTGGATGGCTCCGCGATCGATGCGGTGCTCACAGGCGAGCTGTCCGTGCTGCGTTCCGCCGCGTCCTTTGATGTCTCCTGGCGGTGGCTTGCCAGCTTCGGTCTGGGATTCCCGCTGGTGGCCGATGCCGTCATGACGGGCAAGGTCGCAGACGGAGAGTCCTGGACCCGTGTGGACGGCGACCTTGTGCCTGTGGAACAGGTTGGCTGTCTGGCGTTCGACCACGACCTGCTGCCGTCGGCAGTCCCTGCCCCGGCCGGCAGATCGGGTCGATATACGGCTTTCGACCTCACCGATCTGTCGGACTCGGTCGTGTTCGCGCGGATGCGGGGCTGGGTGGTCGGCCGGTCCGGGGATCCCGAGCGAACGCGCGATTCCGGGCGTGCGCTGCCGAGTGACATGGTGATCCTGGGCGTCCGAGGTGACGGTTCACAACGTTACGGGTATTCGATCGGCGATCTTTCCACTGTGGTCTTCATGGCGGGGATGCTGCGCTCCTCGCCGCAGCGCGTCCGCGACCGGATGTCGGGTCTGGGGATTTCGGTCGCGAGTGTGAAGGGTGTGGCCGTCGACGAGTTGGGCGACATCGACCTTCAGCTGGTCAGTGCGGATCTGGACGGCGAGGAGGCGATGTTCTACTCGGCGGGTGATGTGACTCCCTTGCAGGTGGCGAGAGCCACCCAGCATCTGATGCTCTCGTTCACCGAGGTCCGCGACCGCTACCGGGAGCTCGGTTTCGAGGTCCGGCCCGCACCGACCCAGTCGATGACCATCGACCCGCTGGACCTGGTGCTGCTGAGCAGATCACTGGACGGTCGCGGTGGTGCGCTGCCAGGTGGCCGGGTAGGCCTGTCGCATGTTGTGCGGGCCGCCATCCAGACGGGGAGGAGTGTCGGGGACGTCTGTTCGCGGCTTCGCCGGTTCGGGTATCGGACGCCGGCGACCGGGTGTCTGGAACGGTCCGGGATCAGGCCTGATGACGCGGTGATATTCGGTCGCGACTCCACTGGCGCGCTGTCGGCGCAGCCCGTGCCGGCGGTTTTCCTGAGCAATCTCGGCAACCACGCGCTGGAGAGTGCGGGGCGGTTGCGTGATCTGGGCTTTCCGATCGCCGACACCATCCGTGTGCCGGTTCGGGACGGCCGCAGTCCGGTCGATCTGTTTCCGAGCATGGGAACGCAGGTCAAATTTCGGGCGACATCACGACCGCTCGACCGGGTCGACGTCTATCAGCTGGCGCGCGAGGCGAGCCTGGGTCTGGAGCGGACCGCGGCGCATCTTCGCGCCGCGGGCTACGTCGTCCCGAACGTGTCCGAGATTGACGATGACCGGCTTCTTCGGATTCGCGGGGACCGGTTCACTCTCGGGTGGTTGCGGGCTCCAGTCGGTATTCCTGGTGTTCTTGGGCTCGCTCAGTCCCTCGGCGGTCAACCTTCGGAAGTAGAAGCACTGCTGGCCGACCTCGCCATCCCGATACCGGATCTCGCCGGAATCGAGATGACCACGGATGACGCGATAATCTTCAGTTCGGGCCTGGACGGGAACATCTTCGGTGGTCTGGGTGCGGTCGGCGGAGTGGCGGTCGCGCACGTGATCGCCGCTGCCGCCCGCATCCGCCGTCGTCCCTGTGAGGTAGCGGCGCGGTTCCTGGAACTCGGCGAGCCCGTCGCGGATCCGGACGGTTGGGACGCGACGCCCGTCACCCCGTCGGACCCGCCGCTGCTCGCGTGCAAGGCCGACTCGGCGGTCCCCTGGCTGCCGCCAGGTGGTGTTCCCGGCGGGCAGGTGATCGCGTTGGCGGCCCACTCCGGGCGGTCGCCGCGGGAGGTCGGCCGACGACTCGCCGAGCTCGGCTACCAGACCGGCTGGGTCGCGGATGTCCGCCTGACCGCGGCCGAGGACCGCACGCTGATCGATCTCCTCGACGTGCCGGATGCCCGCGCGCGCGGCCGGGCCCGGGCCAGCCGGGCGTCCCTGCTGGCCGCCGCGTGGCGACACGGTCGGGATCCGGTCGGCCTCGCCCGGTGGTTGGCCGGTCTCGGTGAGGATCCAGGGCTTGAGGTCGAGGTGATGCCCCGCGTCGCCATCGGCGTGGACGACCTGGATCTACTCAGCTGCGAGCTCGACGGCGAGCCGCCCTGGCTACCCGACGGGGAGATCGGCACCGGGCACATCCTCGCGGCGGCCGGCCGGACCGGCCGTTCGCCGGCCGAGATCGCCGATCGCCTGGGCGATCTCGGATTCACCGTCGCGGATCTGCCGCACCCGGTGCCGACCGAGGTCGACGCGGTCGACGTCATCCTGCTGAGCCGGGATCTCGACGGCGGGGCACCGTGGCTTCGCGGCGACCGGGTACCGCTGGCGTACGTCTACTCGGCTGCCTGTGACCTCTCCTGCGACGTGGCCGAGGTCCGGGCCCGCTATGCCCGGCTGGGTTTCACGGCGGCGGGACCGACCTCCGAACTCGATCAGGACGAGCGCGCGTTCGTGACCGTCGCGTTTCACGGCGCCGAGATCGACAGTGCCAGCCCGGCCGCGTGCGACACACTGTCGATCGCGCAGGTTCTCGGTGTCGCGGAGTTCACCGGGCGGCCGGCGGCCGAGGTCGCGCATCGCTTCGCCAAGCTCGGGTTCACCGTGCCGGACGAGACGAGGCCCCCGATCGCGTCACCGCCGGATCTGTCGGCGCGTGACGGCCTCCTCCTCAGCGCGGCTCTCGACGGCTCGGGCCCGTGGCTCGGGCCAGGCCCGGTGCCGATGGCGCACGTGCTCGCGGCGGCGGGCCGTCTGCGGTGGACGCCCGACCGCGTCGTCGGGAGGTTCTCCGAGCTCGGGTACTCGACGTCGCCGCTCGTCGCGTCCGCCCGGGGGGCGGTCATCGACGGGGCGGACCGGGCGCTCGCCGAGCTCCTCAGGGATGAGAACGACGTCTACCAGGAACGACAGGTGTCGTGGGCCGAGGTGCTGATGGCCTCACACCGCCTTCGTCGGCGTCCGGACCAGATCATCGCCAGGCTGGCCGAGCTCGGGCTGCGAGCCGCTCCCTAGCGCACCGGGCGCGGGTCCGGCGGGCTCGATCCGGGCGTCGCTGTGTGGAGTGTGACCGACGCCGCCTGGCCGTGTGCTGACCTTCGCCCCATATGCATGATACATATATTTGTATTGTGCAACGAATGTTGGGAGGAGGCATGGCCTCCATCAAGAACACCCGCCACCGCGGCTCGGCCACTGTCCACCGCGCGGACGACACACTGCCCGTCAACGCGATCATCGCCGTCCTGGGCGCGGTGGGCATCGTCGTCGCGATGACGCAGACCCTGATGGTGCCGCTGATCCCGGTGCTGCCGTCGCTGCTGCACACGCACGCGGCGAACGCCTCCTGGGCGATCACCGCCACCCTGCTGGCCGCGTCGGTCGCGAACCCGGTGTTCGGCCGGCTCGGTGACCTCTACGGCAAGCGGCGGATGCTGTTCGTCTCCGGGTTCGTGCTCAGCTGCGGCTCCCTGGTCTGCGCGCTGAGCAGCACCCTGGTGCCGATGGTCGTGGGCCGGTCGATGCAGGGCCTCGGGCTCGCGATCATCCCGCTGGGCATCAGCATCATGCGTGACCTGCTGCCGGCGAAGCGGCTGATCCCCGCCATGGCGCTGATGAGCTCCTCGCTCGGNATCGGNNGCGCGCTCGGCCTGCCGCTCGCGGCGGCGGTCGCCCAGCAGGCCAACTGGCACGTGCTGTTCTGGGGCTCGGCCGTCGCCGTCGTCGCCCTGATGGTGCTGATCTGGCGGGTCGTTCCCGAGTCGCCGGTGCGCGGCACGGGCCGGTTCGACCTGCCCGGGGCGATCCTGCTCTCCGGCGGGCTCGTCGCGCTGCTGCTCGCCGTGTCGAAGGGTGGCACCTGGGGCTGGACCAGCACCACCACCCTCGGCCTGGGCGGCCTGGCCGCGGCCCTGCTCGTGGCCTGGACCTGGTGGGAGACCCGCGCCGAGGCGCCCCTCGTCGACCTGCGCACCACCATCCGGCGCCCCGTCCTGCTGACGAACATCGCCTCGGTCATGCTCGGCTTCGCGATGTACACGATGTCGCTGATCGGCCCGCAGCTGCTGCAGCTGCCGAAGGCCACCGGGCACGGGCTCGGCCAGTCGCTGCTCGCCACCGGCCTGTGGATGGCTCCCGCGGGCCTGGTGATGATGGCCGTCTCGCCCCTCGCCGGCCGGCTGATCACCGCCCGCGGACCGAAGGTGGCGCTGATCGCCGGCTCGGCGGTGATCTCGGCCGGCTACTTCCTCGCCATCGCCCTGACCGGCAGCCCACTGGGCGTCCTGCTCGTCAGCGCCGTGACCAGCACCGGCGTCGGCCTGGCCTACGCCGCCATGCCGACCCTGATCATGCAGTCCGTCCCGGCCTCCGAGGGCGCCTCGGCCAACGGTCTCAACACCCTCATGCGCTCCATCGGGACGTCCACCGCGAGCGCGGTGATCGGTGTGGTCCTGGCGAACATGACCGTCACCTTCGGATCGTCGCAGGTGCCGTCGCTCGCCGGCATGCACATCGGATTCCTGATCGGTGCCTGCGCCGCCCTCGTCGCCTGCCTGGTCGCCATCGGCATCCCCGGCCGCCTGGCCCCGGCGGCGGACGCCGCTTCGAAGCCCGCCGCGACCCCGAACTCGGACGTCGTTCTCCCCGCGCCCCGCACGTCGGCGCGGCCGGCGGAGCCGGTGACGGCAGCCATCTCCCTCCGCTGACCGGCCCGCCCGGCCCGGCCGCTGGGCGGCGGTCGGGCCGGAGCCGGCCCCGGCGGTCAGCTGGCGGCCGTGAGGGCTCTCAGCTGCCCCAACGACTCGCGCATGACCGTCGCCAGGCCGCGGTCGGTCGGCTCGTCGACCCAGCGCTCGAACGCCACCCGGAAGACGGCGATCCCCGCCTCCGCGGCCAGGCTGGCGTCCGAATCGGCGACGCCGCGCCCGCGCAGGCCGGTGGCGAGAGCCGCGGACAGCGACGCCATCTTGATCAGTTCGCGTTCGCGCAGCTCCGCGTTGGCGGCGATGACGGACTGGCGCCGCCGGGAGAAGTCGCGCCGCTGGCCGAGCAGCGCCGCCGCCGCGTCGAGGGCGGCCGCGACGGCCGCCATCGGCGACGCGGCGGCGGGCACGCTCTCGAGCGCGCCGACCAGGTGCTCCTCCAGGAGGGCGGAGCCGGCGAAGAGCACCTCGCGTTTGTCGGTGAAGTAGCGGAAGAACGTCCGGGCGGTGAGCCCCGCCCGCTGGGCGATCTCGGCGACGGTCGTCTGCTCGAAGCCGCGTTCGACGTAGAGCTCCATCGCCGCCTCGCTGAGCCGGCCGCTCGCGTTCGGCTCCCATCGCCCCATGCGCCGATTCTAGTGATGACACACGCTGACATCGCCTGCTAGGGTCATGTCATCAAGTGACATCACGTCCGCCGTCGCGGTGGACGGACCTCTGGAGGTCCTCGTGCGCATCTTCGTCACCGGCGCGTCCGGGTGGATCGGCTCGGCCGTCCTCCCCGAACTCCTCGACGCCGGACACCAGGTCGTCGGCCTCGCCCGCTCCGACACCGCCGCCGCCACCGTGCGCGCGCTCGGCGCCGAGGCGCTGCGCGGCGATCTCGACGACCCCGACAGCCTGCGTGCCGGCGCGGCCGGGTCCGACGGGGTCGTCCACCTCGCCTACGTCCACGACTTCTCCCGCATGGCACAGGCGGCGCGGACCGACCTCCAGGCGATCGAGGCGCTCGGCGGGGTCCTCGAAGGCAGCGGTCGCCCGCTCGTCATCGCCTCGGGCACCCTCGGGCTCACGGCCGGACGGGTCGGAACCGAGCGGGACAGCGCCTACCCGGGCGCCCACCCGCGGATCGCCGGCGCGCACGCGGCGCTGGCCTACGCCGAGCGAGGCGTGCGGACGGCCGTCGTGCGCTTCGCCCCGACGGTCCACGGCGCCGGTGATCACGGCTTCGTCGCCACGCTGGTCGCGATCGCCCGGGAGCGCGGCGTCTCCGGCTACATCGGCGCCGGGGAGAACCGGTGGCCCGCGGTGCACCGGCTCGACGCGGCGCACCTCGTGCGCCTCGCCGTGGACGGCGCCCCCGCCGGCTCGGTGCTGCACGCCGTCGCGGAGGAGGGCGTGCCCATCCGCGTCGTCGCCGAGGCGATCGGCCGCGGCCTCGGCGTCCCGGTGGTCTCGGTGCCCGCCGAGCGGGCCGGTGACCACTTCGGCTGGCTCGCCCCGTTCCTCGCGGCGGACTGCCCCGCCGCCAACGACCTGACCAGCGAACTGCTGAACTGGAAGCCGACCCGGCAGGGCCTCGTCGAGGACCTCGACCAGGGCCACTACTTCCAGACGTCCGACTGATCCTCCCGGTCCCTCACGCGGTAAGCCGGACGGGCAGCTCCCGCAGCCCGCGGATGGTGCTCTGGTCGCGGTACACCGGCGGGCCGCCGATCAGCGCGAGCCCGCTGGTGCGCTCCAGGAGCAGCCGAAAGGTGATCTCCGTTTCCAGCCGGGCCAGGGCCGCGCCGAGGCAGTAGTGGATGCCCAGCCCGAAGCCGAAATGGCGGGCGACCGGAGCGGCCCCGGCCGCCGAACCGCCCGCGGCGGCGGCGTAGCGGGTGACGAGGAAGCGGTCCGGGTCGGCGAAGGCCGCCGGGTCGCGGTGGGCCGAACCGACGAGCACGAGGGCCCCCTCACCGCGGCGGAACGGCCGTCCACCGAGCTCGGTGTCGCGCAGGGCGGTGCGTGGGAGGAACTGCACCGGGGCCTCGTGACGCAGCATCTCGTCCACGGCGGTGGGGACGAGGTCGGGGTCCGCGCGCAGGACCGCCAGCTGGTCGGGGTTGCGCAGCAGGGCGAGGATCCCGCTGGCGATGAGGTTGGCCGTGGTCTCCTGCCCGGCGACCAGCATCACGGCGCACAGGGCGAGGATCTCGCTCTCGCTCAGCGTGTCGTCCCCGAGGTGGATCTCGACCAGCTGGCTGAGAAGGTCCGTTCCCGGGCTGGTCCGGACCCGCGCGATCAGGCGCCGGAAATAGTCGTCCATCTCGCGTTGGGCCTGCCGGCGGGCGGCGATGTCGTCTGGTGTGAGCAGGAAGTCCGGGTCGATGCCGCGGATCAGCGCCGCCGCCCAGGCACCGAACACCGGTTCGTCGGCGGCCGGAATGCCGAGCAGGTGACAGATCACCCGCAGCGGGGTCGGCTGGGCCAGCGCGGTGACGGCGTCGACCTCACCGGCGGCCAGGGCGGCGTCCAGGAGCGTGGTGACGAACGCGGTGATGTCGGCGGTGAGCGTCGCGAGGGCGCTCGGGGTGACGGCCCGGCTGGCCAGCCGGCGCAGCCTGGTGTGGTGCGGAGGGTCCGCCCGCAGCAGCGAGTCCAGCCCGTCGTCGGTGTCGCCGTCGGGGCGGAAGGGGCTGATGTTCTCCCGGTGCCCGTGCCCGAAGGCCGGGTTCTGGAACACGGCGCTGGCGTCGGCGTGCCGGGTGACCAGGGTGATCCGGCGACCGGCGAGCTCGAGCGCGGGCAGCGGGTCGGACTCGCGGATGGCCCGGTAGGTGGGGTACGGGTCGATCCGGCGCGCGGCGGTGAGCGCGGCCAACAGGGGCGGAGCCGCCAACGGTGTCTGGACGGTGCTCATACAGGGCTCCCCACGGGGTGCTCGGGCCGGCGGAACTCGGTGGCCATTGTGTCCGCGGCCGGCCAGCCGTTCGGCGCGCATAAGGGCCTCGAATCGACCGATCAGGTCCGGGCCCGACCGGGCCCTGATTCACGCAAGACTCCGTGCATGAAATGGGTTACGCTGCGCCTGACGAGGCGCGAGCGCCGTGGGCCCGGCTCCGCCGTCCACCGTGATCCGCGCGTTCGTGTCCTCGGGCCCCTCTTCGTGAGCGTCTGGAGCCGGCTGTGACGACCACCGAACTTCCCAAGTGCCCGATGGACCCGACCCGTGACGACCGCAAGTCGGCGGCGCTGGCCGCCCAGCGGGTGCGCGCCGACGCCGGGGCGCGGGTCGTGAGCGGCTTCGGCTTCGGCCGGGCCATCCTGCGCAGCGCGACGATGCTGCAGGCGGGCGCCGGCTCCGAGCAGCTGCAGGCGGGCGGCGGCGAGCACGGCCCGGTCTTCTTCCTCGACGGGGAGGAGCACCGGCGGCGGCGGACGGCGATCGCGCGCTTCTTCACTCCCAAGGCCATCAGCACCCGGCACCGCCTGGTCATGGAGCGGACGTCCGACGAGCTGCTCGCCCGGTTACGGGCGAACGGCGGCGGGCGGCTCGACGAGCTGAGCTATCAGCTCGCCGTCGCCGTGGCGGCGGAGATCGTCGGCCTGACGGACAGCGACCAGGCCGCGATGGCGCGGCGCATCCAGGCGACCCTGCTCGGCACCCGGCTGCGCGGGATGCATCCCGCCATCCGGGTCGGGGCCCAGGCGCTGACCGCCGTCCACGCGATGCGGTTCTTCCTGCGCGACGTCCGCCCCGCGATCAGGTCGCGCCGCCGGGAGCGGCGGGACGACGTCATCTCGCACCTGATCGACGAGGGCTACCCCGACAGGGCGATCCTGATCGAGTGCATGACCTACGCGGTCGCCGGGATGGTGACCACCCGTGAGCTCATCGTGATGGTGGCCTGGCACCTGTTCGACGACGACGCGCTCCGCGCCCGGTTCACCGCGGGCGACGAGGCCGACCAGACCGCGATCATCGAGGAGATCCTGCGCCTCGAGCCGGTCGCCGCCATGCTGCACCGGCGCGCGACCGCGGACGCCGACCTCGGGGTGGGCTCCGTGCGGGAGGGCGAGCTGCTCGCCGTGAGCATCCGCGCCGCGAACGTCGACCCGGAGACGGTCGGCGAGTGCCCGCACGCGCTCGACCCGGACCGGGCCCGGCGGTTGAAGGGGGTCGGCTCCTACCTGAGCTTCGGCGACGGCAGTCACCGCTGCCCCGGCGCGCAGGTGGCGATCGGCGAGACCCGGGTGTTCCTGGACCGGCTGATGCGCCTGCCCGACCTGCGCCTCGCGCGCGTCCCGGACATGACCTGGTGCGACGGGCTGATGAGCTACGAGCTGCGCGGCGCGACGGTGACCTGCTCCCGGGATCTCGTCCCGGCGGCGCGGGAGACCGGCCAGGATGGTGGTCCGCGAGCCGGACGGACCTGAGGTCCCGGACCTCGCGTGGGCCGGGGAGGAGCTCGGGGCGGGCCCGGATTACCCCGTGCCGCCCAGGCGTTCTGGACACTGAGGAGATTCGGCGTGGCTCCCGGAGGATGGCCGCGGACACTAAGAAAGTGTACGTTTACTTCCCAATGGCTCGCCGTCATGGTGGCTGCCACGGGCCTCACGCCCGTTCCGCGTCGCGCGCACCCGGCGGGTGGCGGGATCCTGTGCGCCGGATCCCTGGTGAGAACCCAGCGAGTAGCTGTACCGATTCTGAGGAGCGACTGTCATGCGTGACGCGGTGATCGTGGAGGCTCTCCGCACGCCGACCGGTAAGCGCAATGGGTCCCTGTCGGGTGTGCATCCGACGGATCTCTCGGCGCACGTGCTGGCGAGCCTCGCGGAGCGGGCCGGCGTCGACCCGGCCGTGGTGGACGACGTGGTGTGGGGCTGCGTCGGCCAGGTGGGCGAGCAGACCTTCGACATCGCCCGCAACGCCGCGCTCGGCGCCGGCTGGCCGGAGACCGTCACCGGTGTGACCGTCGACCGGCAGTGCGGGTCGAGCCAGCAGGCGGTGCACTTCGCCGCCGCCGGGCTGATCGCCGGGCAGTACGACGTGGTCGTCGCCGGCGGTGTCGAGTCGATGTCCCGGGTGCCGATGGGCTCCTCCCTGCAGGGCAAGGTCCCCTTCGGCGAGCGGTACCTGGCCCGCTACAACGGTGTCTTCCCGGACCAGGGCATCGGCGCCGAGATGATCGCGCAGCGCTGGGGCCTGTCCCGGACCCAGCTCGACGAGTTCGCGATCCTCTCGCACGAGCGGGCCGCGGCGGCGCAGGACGACGGCCGCTTCGACGGGCAGATCCTCCCGGTCACCCTGGCCGACGGCACCGTGGTCAGCAAGGACGAGGGCATCCGCCGCGGCGGCACGGTCGAGGGCCTCGCCCAGCTCCGGACCGCCTTCAGGCCGGACGGCGTGATCACGGCGGCGAACTCGTCCCAGATCTCCGACGGCTCGGCGGCGCTGCTGATGACGACCAGCGAGAAGGCCGCCGAGCTGGGTCTGCGCCCGCTCGTCCGGGTGCACACCGCCGTCCTCGCCGGCACCGACCCGGTGATCATGCTGACCGCGCCGATCCCCGCCACGCGGAAGGTGCTGGCGAAGGCCGGCCTGAAGCTCGACGACATCGGCGCCTTCGAGGTCAACGAGGCGTTCGCCTCCGTGCCGCTGGCCTGGCTGGCCGACATCGGCGCCGACCCGAAGGTCGTGAACCCCAACGGCGGCGCGATCGCCCTCGGCCACCCGCTCGGCGGCTCCGGCGCCCGGCTGATGACCACCCTGATCCACCACATGCGCGACAACGGGATCCGTTACGGCCTGCAGACCATGTGCGAGGGCGGCGGCCAGGCGAACGCGACCATCCTCGAGCTGCTCTGACCTCGAGCCGCTCCGGCCGGGCGAGCTCCGTTCCACCCGAGAGCCCGGGAACCTGACAACCAGGGTGCCCGGGCAGCCGGCGGCCGTGCCGGTGATCCAGTTGCGGCTCGGTTCCGCCGTGCCAGCATGGGCCGGTGAGTGAACCGTCCCCGCGGCCTCCCGGCGTCGAACTCCTGGAGGTGCGCCGGCTCCGGCTGGTCGAGGCAGCCCCGCCCCGGATGCCGCCTGAGGACCGGCTGGCCATGGACCGGGTGTGGGACGAGGCGGTGCGGGACAACCCCAGCCTGTTCGACGGGCCGGTGGTGGCGTGCGCCGGGCTGGACTGGGACGGCCCCCACAGCCTGGTCCTCGCCTGGGCGAGGACCACCTACCGGTTTCACGGCCTGCGGCAGGTCCCGGGTGCCAACCCGGGGCTGTCGTCCCTGTTCGTCAGCGTCGTGCAGCCGACCGACGACGGGAGCCTGTTGATCGGGCGGATGGCGTCGTGGACGGCGGCACCCGGTCGCTGGCAGCTGCCCGGTGGATCGGTCGAACCACCCGATGACCCGCGGCCCCTCGACGTGGCCGCGCTGCGCCGCCATGCCGCTCGGGAACTGGCCGAGGAGACCGGCATCGACGTGCCCCTCGGTGACCTGCCGCTGTGGTTGGTTCTGCGCGGGGAGCGCGGCGACGTCGGTGTCCTGTTCCTCGCGCCGCCCGGACCGGCGTCCCCGCTGCGTGAACGGTTCGACGCCCTCGTGTCCGCGGAGACGGCGCTGGGGCGCGATCCGGAACTGGACCGGATCGCCCTGGTCCGCTCCCGGGCCGATCTGGCGGCTCTCGGCGGCCCGTGGGCGGACTATCTGGAGCCGATCGTCCGCCGGTACGCGGCACCGCCGGCCGGCGCCCCGCGGTCAGTCGCCGCTGGCCGCGAACGGCTGGGGGCGCATCGCGGCGGGGATGTCGGGTTCGGCGTCGAGGACGCGCAGCAGCAGGCCGAATAGCTGCTCCTGCTCCGCGGGGGAGAGGACGTCGAACGACGCCGGCGGGACGGCCATGAGCGTCTGGGCCCGGGCCACCACCAGCCGGCCCTCGTCGGTGACCGTGACCGTCTTGGCCCGCCGGTCGGTCGGGTGCGGCTCGCGCCGGGCCAGGCCGCGCCGCTCCAGGGTGTCGACCACGCCCGTCAGGTAGGACGGGTCGAAGCGGAACGCGCTGACCAGGTCGCGCATGGGCCGGGCCCCGGAGGAGAGCACCAGCAGCATCTTGAGGGCGGCCGGGGTGAGCTCGACCTCCTGGCAGATCTGGTGCAGCCGGTTGTGCCCCTCGCCGCCCATCACCAGGGCCTGCATGGCGCGCCAGGCCTCTCCCGCGGCCGATTCGATCACTCCTTGACGGTACCTGGTCGGCGGCGGCCGGTAAAGGTTTAGTTGTTACCACTATATGTTTGACAGATCTCAACTATCGACGGATGCTGGGCCTCGACCAGGCCGCCGGCGGAGCCGGTGGCCGTCCGTCGCATCGTTCCGGGAGCTCATGTGTCCGATCAAGCGCACGAAGCGGGGGTGTCGCCCGCCGAGGTCCCCGCACCGGTCGCCGCCGCCGTGCCCGAAGCCGCTGGGCCCGGCCCCGCCGGGCTCGAAGCCGCCGCGCCTGACGCGACCGAGATCGATCCGGCGCTGCGCCGCCTCGCTCTCACGGTCACCCTCGGCGCGATCATGGCCATCCTCGACACGACGATCGTGGCCGTCGCCATCAACACCCTCGGGCGGGACTTCGACGCCTCGCTGTCGACGATCTCCTGGGTGTCCACCGGCTACCTGCTGGCCCTCGCCGTCGTCATCCCGCTGACCGGCTGGTCGGTCGAGCGGTTCGGCGCGACCCGGATGTGGAACATCTCGCTGGTGCTGTTCCTGGCCGGCAGCGCGCTGTGCGGTGCCGCCTGGTCGGCCGGCAGCCTGATCGCCTTCCGGGTGCTCCAGGGCCTCGGCGGCGGCATGATCATGCCGATCTGCATGACCCTGCTGGCCAGCGCCGCCGGCCCGCAGCGCATCGGCCGGGTCATGAACCTCATCGGTGTGCCCGCGCTGGTCGCCCCGATCCTCGGCCCGGTCATCGGCGGCCTGCTCGTCGACAACCTCGACTGGCGCTGGATCTTCTTCGTCAACCTGCCGATCGGGGCGGTCGCGCTGGTCGCGTCGTGGCGGGTGCTGCCGCGCGAGGACCGCGGGCAGTCGCACCACCGGCTCGACGTCCCCGGCCTGCTGCTGATCTCACCCGGCCTCGCGGCCCTCGTCTACGGCCTGTCCGAAGCCGGCTCGGGTGACGGCTTCGGCTCGCTGAAGGTCCAGATCAGCGTCGCGGCCGGCGTGGTCGCGCTGGCGGCCTTCGTCGTGCACGCCCTGCGCCGCGAGGACGCACTGCTCGACCTCCGCCTGTTCGGTGACCGCGTCTTCACCGTCGCCGGCGTGACCACGTTCATGGTCGGCGCCGGCCTGTTCGGTGGGATGTTCCTGCTGCCGCTGTACTTCCAGGTCGCCCGCGGGCAGAGCGCGCTCGCCGCCGGCCTGTCGCTCGTCCCGCAGGGGGTGGGCGCGATGATGGGCATGCCGATCGCCGGGCGGATCGCCGACCGCCGCGGAGCCGGCTACGTCGTACCGGTCGGGATGGCCGTCTGCCTGCTCGGCACGGTCGCCTTCACGCAGGTCGACGCGCACACCGACACGGTCGTGCTCGGGGCGCTGCTGTTCGTGCGCGGCCTGGGCTTCGGAGCCTCGATGATGCCGGCGATGAGCGCCGCCTACGTGACGCTCCGGCCCACCGCCGTGCCGCGGGCCACCACGACGCTCAACATTCTGCAGCGGGTCGGTGGCTCCATAGCCACCGCCCTGCTCGCGGTGGAGCTACAGCACGGGATCACCGGCCGGCTCCCCGGCTCGGACGGCGGCATGCTGAACGCATCCGAAGGAACGGACCTGCCCGCGACGGTCGCGGACAAGATCGCTCATGCCTTCGGCGCCACGTTCTGGTGGGTCGTCGGCCTGACCGTGCTCGGTCTCGTGTCCAGCGTCTTTCTGCCCCGCCATGCCCGGAAGCCCACCGCCGCTCCCGCCGCTGCGGACGATGAGCGACCGGCCGGCGCTGCCGCCGCCGGCGCCGATGAGCGACCGGCCGTCGACACCGCCGCCGGGCAGGACGCGAACGGGCAGGACGAGCCGGCCGGGAAGGGAGAGTACGTCCCGGTGGGCACTCCGGCCCCCGACACAGGCGTGTGACGGTGCCAGACCGTCCCACCTGGTCCGCCAGGCGGCGGCGCGTCGTGCCAGGGGAGGGTCCCGTGCTCGGCCGGGCCGTGAACCAGCCCGTCGGTATGCTCGGCCGACTATGCCCGAAGGTCACACTGTGCACAGGTTGGCCGCCGTCCATCAGCGGATGTTCCGTGGCCGGCCGGTGACCGTCTCGAGCCCGCAGGGCCGGTTCACCGACGGTGCGCGCATGCTGGACGGGCGGGTGCTGACCGAGGCGGAGGCGCACGGCAAGCACCTGCTGCTGGGGTTCGGCGACGAGCAGGTCCTCCACATCCACCTGGGCATCTACGGCACGTACGCACTCGGTCCCGGCCCGGCGCCCGTGCCGACGGGAGCCGTCCGCCTGCGGCTGGCCGCCGACACCGGGTACGCCGACCTGCGCGGGCCGAACGCCTGCGAGCTGCTGGCACCCGGTGAGGTGAAGGCGCTGCGCGACCGGCTGGGCCCCGATCCGCTGCGCGCGGACGCCGATCCGGCGCTGGCCTGGCGCCGGATCGAGCGCAGCCGCACCCCGATCGCCGTGCTCCTGCTGGACCAGAAGGTCGTCGCCGGGCCGGGCAACATCTACCGGGCCGAGGTGCTGTTCCGCGCCGGGATCCACCCGCTGCTGCCGGGCCGGGAGCTGGCCCGCGACCAGTGGGCCGAGATCTGGGCCGACCTGGTGGCGCTGATGGCCGACGGGGCGCGGACGGGCCGGATCGACACCGTGCGCCCCGCGCACACCCCGGAGGCGATGGGCCGCCCACCGCGCGTCGACGACCATGGGGGAGAGGTCTACGTCTACCGCAGGACGGGCCAGCCCTGCCTGGTGTGCGGCGTCGAGGTGCGCACGGTGCAGCTGGCCGGCCGGAACCTGTTCTGGTGCCCCGGCTGCCAGCCACCCGCTCCCCGCTGACGCCGCGTGCCGGGCGCCGCGTCAGCCCGCCGGGCGGCCCGCTTCCAGGAACGCGGCCAGGCCGGCCAGGGCCATCCGGGTGCCCGCCTCGTTGTCCGCGACGGGCACGCCGTCCGGGATGCCCTCGTGCCGGACGGTGACGTCGGTGCCCCCGCCGTCGGCGTCCGCCAGGTCATCTGTGTCGCGTACACCCGACTGACTGTAGGGAGTCCGCCCGCTGCGGGTCGAGGCGGCGGACTTCTCGAGCGCGCCGCCCAGTGACCGGGCGTCGCGCCTCGGCGCGGACACCCGAGTGCCGATCCGGGCCTTAGGGGGCGACGATCCAGCCGGGGAACCACATGCGGTCGTGCCAGGAGCTCAGCGGAATCGTCTGGGCGGCGAGGATCGGGTAGAAGTAGGCGAACATCAGCGCGACGGCGGCCAGGTAGAGCCCGAACGACAACGCCCCGATCATGCGGCGGGTGTCCGACGCGTCGCGGGGGCCGAGCGCGAGGCCGGCGGACGCGGTGATCCCGAGGATCAGGAACGGCAGTGACGGCAGGGCGTAGAAGAAGAACATCGTCCGGTTCGGGAACGCCAGCCACGGCAGGAACGACGAGCCGAAGCCGACGAGTACCAGGGCGGCCCGCCAGTCGCGCCGGCTGACCCACAGCGCGAGCATCGCGACCAGCGCGGCTGTGCCGACCCACCAGACCGCCGGATTACCCAGGGCCAGCACCTCGCGGGAGCAGCCGGCGGCGGCGTGGCAACCCCGCTCGCCGAGCTTCGGGCTGTCGTAGGCGTAGACCACCGGCCTGGCGAGCACCAGCCAACTCAGCGGGGTGGACTGCGCCACGTGCGGCGCGTCCAGGTGCTCGTGGAAGTCGAGGATCGCCTGCTGGTAGTCCCACCAGCCGTGCCAGGCGGCGAAGAACCCGTCGCCGTGAAGGTGCCGGTCGTAACCGCCGTCGGTGACGAACCAGCCCGTCCAGGTGGCCAGGAACGTCACGATCGGCAGCAGGATGTAACAGCCGGACCAGGCCGGCAGGTCGCGGCGTAGCGCCCCGCGCACCGGCCGCCGCGCGCCCGCGGTGCGCCGGGCACCGACATCCCAGGCCAGGGCCAGCGCGGCGAGACCGACCAGCGTGTAGAGCGCGCTCCACTTCACGCCCATCGACGCCCCGAGGCACAGCCCGGCGGCGATCCGCCAGGGCCGCAGCCCGGCGCGCGGCCCGTAGCGGACGAAGCGTTCGGCCGCCCTGGACGGCGGGCCACCGGACGGCGGGCCCGCGGCGACGCGCGCGGCGAGGGCGGCCCGGCCGTGATCGCGGTCGAGCACCAGGCAGGCCAGCGCGAGCACGAGCCCTGTCATCAGGAAGATGTCGAGGATGCCGATCCGGCTCTGGACGAACTCCAGCCCGTCCAGGGTCAGCAGCAGGCCCGCGAAGCAGCCGAGCACGGTGGACCGGAACATCCGCCGTGCGGTGCGGGTGAGCACCAGTACCGCCAGCGTGCCGAACAGCGCCGAGGCGAACCGCCAGCCGAGCTCGGGGTTGCCGTGCGCGACCCCGGCGCAGTCGGTGTAACCGAAGATCTTCTCGGAGGCGGCCATGAACCACTTGCCCAGGGGTGGATGCACCACGAAGGCCGGGCCGGCGCAGGTCCCGCTGTTCACCTCGTAGCCCGAGGTCATCAGGCCCCAGGCGTCCCTGGTGTAGTAGACCTCGTCGAAGTTCATGCCCCGTGGCTCGGTCAGCTGCCAGAACCGCAGGATGCCCGCGACGGCGGTGACCGCGAGCGCGGCCACCCAGCCGAGTCTCCGGTCGCCGGGCATCGGCGGGCACAGTCGCGCCCGCAGGGCGTCGGGACCGGGTGGGCGCCGCCGTTCGGTCCCGGCCCGTTCGGTTTCGGCCTGATCGGTTTCGGAGCGGGCGAAATCAGCTGTTGTCGCTGCCGTCACCTGGTCAGGCTAGGGACTGGGCCGCCGCGACGGACAACCGGTGGCCTTCGGACTGTCTGGTCTAATAGCACCCAGAAGGGGCGTGGATGACCAGCTTGCAGATGAGGGCGGTCGCCGGGATTCTTCGGGTGACCAGAAAACCGGGAACGGCCACCGTCGAACGGGCCCACCGGCGGATCGCGGCGCGCAAACGGCCGTCGCCGCCGCCCACGGCCCTGCGTCGGCGGCACGCGGTGAGCAGTTGGCAGGTCGCGGGGTTTCCCTGCCACACCGTCGCCCCGAAGGGCCGGCCCGCCGAGCGGGCCGCGGTCTACATCCACGGCGGCTCCTACATCAACGGCATGGCGCCACAGCACTGGACGCTGGTCTCCCGGCTCGCCGCCGCCGGCGTGCGGGTCGACGTCCCCGACTACGGCCTCGCGCCGCGGCACACCTACCGCGAGGCGTATCCGTTCCTCACCGCGGTCTACCGGCGGCTGCTGGAGGAGATGGACCCGGCGGCGGTCACCGTCGCCGGGGACTCCGCCGGCGCTGGGCTGGCGCTGGGCTTCGCGCAGACCCTGGACGGGCCCGGGCTGCCGCAGCCACGCGGCCTCCTGCTCATCTCCCCGTGGCTGGACCTCACCCTGGCCGACCCGGCGGTCGCGGCGGCGGAGGCCCGCGACCCCTGGCTGACCCGCGTCGGTCTGGTGGAGGCCGGCCGGGCCTGGGCCGGCGGTGACGACCCGGCCGCCCCGCGGCTCAGCCCACTGAACGGCCGGCTTACCGGCATCGCCCCGACGCAGGTGTACGTCGGCACCCGCGATCTGCTCTACCCCGACGTCCTGCGTTTCCAGAAGCGGGCCGCCGCCGAGGGCCTCCAGGTGGACCTGACGGTCCGCGACGGTGCCGTGCACGTCTACCCGCTCATCCCGGTGCCGGAGGGCCGCGCGGCGTCCCGGGTGATCGTGCGGGAGGTCTCCAGCTGACGCGAACCGTGCCGCCGAGCAGGCGGGCGCTGCTCGTTCTCGCGGCGAGCGCGGTCGGTGGGGGCCTCGCCGGATGTTCGACGGGCCCGGCCGGCTCCGCGGCGCCGGTGTCGGCCGTGTCGCCCGGCTCACCGGCGTCGCCGCCGGCTTCCGTCCCGCCGGCCGCCGGGCCGACCGCGGGGGCGGCGCTCACGGCCGGCCCGGTGGAGGTCGCCCGGCTGAGCTTCGCGAGCGCGGCCCGGGGCCGGCAGGTCGGCCTGGTGGTGATCGCGCCGGGCGGGGCCCGGGACGGGCTGCCGGCCTGCCTCGTCCTGCACGGGCGGGGTGACGACGCGGAGCGGTCGGTCAGCCTGCTGAACCTCGACCGGCATCTCGCCGACGCCCTGGCGGCCGGCGTGGCGCCGTTCGCGCTCGTCGCCGTCGACGGTGGCGAGGCCTACTGGCACCGGCGCGCCTCGGGCGACGACCCCGAGCGAATGATCATCGGCGAGGTGCTTCCCCGGCTCGCCGGGCTGGGCCTGCGGACGACGCGGCTGGCGGCGACGGGCTGGTCGATGGGCGGGTACGGTGCGCTGCTGCTGGCCCGGCGCCACCCCGGACTGGTCGTCGCGGTCGCGGCGAGCAGCCCGGCGATGTGGCCGTCCTACGGCGCGAGCGCACCCGGCGCCTTCGACTCCAGGGCCGACTTCGCGGCCCACCCGGTCCTCGGGACGGCGCCCGTGCCAGGGGTGTCCTACCGGATCGACTGCGGCTCCGCCGACCCGTTCTTCACCGTCTCCCGCCAGGCCGCCCGTGACCTGGAAGCGGGCGAGCGGAACTTCGGCCCCGGCGGGCACACCGCCGAGTACTGGCGTTCCGTCGCCCCGGCGCAGCTCGCCTTCCTCGGTGGCGCGCTGGGCCGTCGAGCCTGACGGCCGCCGGGCCTGACGGACCGGTGACCGGTCCCGCCCCGCCACCGGGGCGGGACGGGACCGGCGACGCGGTCGCTCAGGGAGCGTCGGCGAAACGCAGGTAGGGCTTGGTCTCCTCGACGTTCCGGAACCGCTTCTTGGCGTCCTCGGTCGAGACCGAGATCGCGACGATCACGCGGTCGCCGGGCTTCCAGTCGGCCGGGGTCGCGATCGGGTTCGCGTCCGTCGCCTGCAACGCGTCGATGACGCGGATGATCTCGTCGAAGTTGCGGCCCACCGACTTCGGGTAGGTCAGGGAGAGCCGCACCTTGTTGGCGGGGTCGATGATGAACACCGAACGCACGGTGGAGGTGTCGCCCTCGCCCGGGTGGATCATGTCGTACAGCTCGGCGACCCGGTGGTCGGGGTCGGCCACGATCGGGAAGTTGAGCGCGCTTCCGGCGACCTCCGCGATGTCCGGCGCCCAGGCGTTGTGCTGGTCGACCGGGTCGACGGACAGCGCGAGCGCCTTGGTGTTGCGCTTCTGGAACTCGCTCTGCAGGGCGGCGGTGCGGCCCAGCTCGGTGGTGCACACGGGCGTGAAGTCGGCCGGGTGGCTGAAGAAGACCGCCCACGAGTCCTTCTTCCACTCGTGGAAGGTGATCTCGCCGTCGGTGGTCGTTGCGGTGAAGTCGGGAGCGGTGTCGCCCAGACGGAGACCCACGGGCCGTCCTTTCGTCGTAGCGTCGAATGGTTGTTCAGGCCAGGCCAAGGCTACGGTCGATCGGCCCCGTCCGTGCGCGTGATACCCGGGCGGCTGCCCGGAGCCCTGCTCCCTAGCGGGCCGCGGCGCCGGCCGGAGGCGCCGCGGGCGCGGGTTCCGCCGCCACGGGCGCCACCGTCACGGCCGCCGGTGCCGCCGCCGGCGGGGCGGCCGTGTCATCGGTGTCGAGGCCCTTGATCTCCGACTTGAGGATCCGCAGGGAGCGGCCGAGGGAACGGGCGGCGTCGGGAAGCCGCTTCGACCCGAAGAGGATCATGATGACCGCGGCGATGATGAGCAGCTCGGGAGCGCCGATGTCGGCCATGGGAACCATCCTCCGGGCGGGACGAGTGAATGTCCGTCTTACCGTGCCTGACCGGATGTTACGTGGTCGGAACCCGGGCCTGCTTTACGCGCGGCCACCGCGGCCCGTCGGTCCGGCGAACGGGAGCGGACCGGCGGATCGGAACCGGCGGCACCGTAGCCGTCCACGGCCCCCGACCGGACGGAACGCCGTGGGCGCGGCGGGGTTCAGGCCGGGGGAGTGAAGGCGATCGCGGTGACGATCAGGCCACGACCCACCGCCCAGCGCCCACTGAAACCGGTCAGCTCCCCACCGGGCAGCGCGGGCCCAGCCACCAGCAGGCGCGCCTGGAACGCCCCCCGCGCGTCCACCCCGGTCCCGGCGGCGTCCCCGGCGTCGACGGTGATCGTCAGCTCGGCGTCGTCGAAGCCCAGCCAGCGTTGGGCCAGCGGGAACCAGGCCTTGTAGACCGACTCCTTGGCACTGAACAGCAGACGGTCCCAGCGGACGGCGGGATGCTCCCCGCCGAGCGCGGTGAGCATCTCCCGTTCCACGGGCAGCGAGATCTCCCGGAGCACCCCACCTGGCGTCGGCTCGTTCGGCTCGGCGTCGATGCCGACGCTCACCGTCGAACCCGCCGCCGCGCGGGCCACCGCGGCCGCCCGGTAGCCGGCGGTGTGGGTGATGCTGCCGACCACCCCGGCCGGCCACAGCGGTTCCCGGCGCTCCCCGGGCAGGATGGGCACCGCCGGCACGCCCAGGGCCTCCAGCGCCCGGTGCGCGCAGATCCGTCCGGTGGTGAACTCGCGGCGGCGTTTGTCGACCGCGCGGGTGAGGGTCGCGGCCTCCTCGGGGAACAGCCGGGCGTCCGCGGCGCCGCCGAAGTCGTCGTCGAACTTCTCCACCGCGGCGAGCGCCGGTCCGGCCCCGGCACCCGGGGCCGGGGACCAGGCGGCACCGGGTGCCGGCAGCACCGCGGCCAGCAGCACCGCGCCGCCGGCGAGCCGAACCGGGCCGGTCGCCGCCACCGTGGCCGGCGCTGTCACCGATGCCGGTGCCGGTGCCGTCGTCGGCGTCCCGGCCGCGGTGCTCCACCTGTCGCTCATCGGACCGCCTCTCCCACCTGCCGACCGGCCTCGCCGGCCGAACCGGATCCGCCGGCCCCGCCCGGGCCGAGGCCGAGCTCGTCGGCGCCCAGCGGGGCGAAGAACCGCTCGACGTCGCCGGCCGTGACGTCGGCGAGCCGGTCCGGGGACCAGCGTGGGGAGCGGTCCTTGTCGACGACCGCGGCCCGCACCCCCTCCACCAGGTCGTGGGTGCCCAGCAGCACACAGGAGATCCGGTACTCCTGGTCCAGGCAGGCCCCCAGCCCCGGCAGCGTCCGGGCCGCCCGCAGCGCGCGCAGCGTCACCTTCAGCGCGGTCGGTGACTTCGTGGCGATCTCCAGTCCGGCGGCACGGGCCGCCGGGACGGGGCTGGCCGCCAGCGCCGCCAGGATCTCCTCCACGCTGTCGTAGCGGTAACACGGGTCGATCCAGGCCCGGTCGGCCGCCAGCGCCGGCGGGCCGCCCGCCGCGGCGGGCGTCGCGTACCGACGGGCCAGCGTGTCCGCCCCCCCTGCGCCGAGGCCGGCCGCGGCGGCCGCCCGCAGCGCGGCGACGAACGCCGGCAGCGCGGCGCCGGGCAGCTGATGGTCGGCCAGCCCGCAGGCGATCGCGTCGGCCGCGCCGATCCGGCCGCCGGTGAGCGCCAGATGGGTCCCGATCTCCCCGGGCATCCGGGCGAGCAGATGGGTGCCGCCGACGTCGGGGACGAAACCGATCCCGACCTCCGGCATCGACAGCACCGAACGTTCGGTGACGATCCGGGTGGCGCCGTGCGCCGAGATCCCGATCCCACCACCCATCACGAGCCCGTCCATCAGCGCCACATACGGCTTCGGATAGGTGCTGATCAGCGCGTTGAGCCGGTACTCGGCGGCCCAGAACGCCTTGGGCGCCGGGTCGCCGCGCAGCGCGCAGTCCCGGAAGAAACGGATGTCGCCACCCGCGCACAGGCCACGCCCGCCCGCCCCGTCGACGAGCACCGCGGCGACCCGGTCGTCGACCGCCCAGGCCCGCAGCGCCGCGTCGACGGCCACCACCATGCCCGTGGTCAACGCGTTGATCGCCTTCGGCCGGTTCAGCGTGATCCGGCCCAGGGCACCCTCACGGCGGACCAGCACCGCCGGCTCGGCGGGCTCGGCCGGCTGGGCGGGCACGGTCGCCCCGCGGGGCGCGGCGGGGGCGGTCGGTTCGGGTGGCATGCGTCCCATCTTCGCCGGCACCGCCCGCACCCGGGAGCGGTGGTGCCCCGTGTGGCCCTCATGACACGCACCGGCCCACCCGGCCCACCGGCCGCGGCCGGTGGGAGAAGGTTGGCCCATGGACGCCTCCGACCTGCTCGCCCGGGACCGCGCGGTCGTCTGGCACCCCTACGCCTCGGTACACGACCCGGCCCCGCTGTTCGCCGTCGCCTCCGCCGCCGGGGTGCGCCTGACCCTCACCGACGGCCGTGAACTGCTCGACGGGATGTCGTCGTGGTGGGCGGCGATCCACGGCTACCGCCACCCCGTCCTGGACCGGGCCGCCCGCGACCAGCTCGACCGGATGTCGCACGTCATGTTCGGCGGGCTCACCCACGAGCCCGCCGTCACCCTGGCCGAACTGCTCGTGCGGATCACCCCACCCGGCCTGGAACGGGTGTTCTTCTGCGACTCCGGCTCCGTCGCCGTCGAGGTCGCGATCAAGATGGCGTTGCAGTACCAGGCCGGCCGCGGCCGGCCCGGGCGGACCCGACTGCTCACCATCCGCCGCGGCTACCACGGCGACACCTCCGGCGCGATGTCGGTCTGCGACCCCGACACCGGCATGCACCACCTGTTCACCGGCCTGCTGGCCCGGCACCTGTTCGCCCCCGCCCCGGCCCCCGGCTTCACCGAGCCGGTCACCGACGCCGACCTCGCCGACATCGAACGCCTGCTCGCCGCGCACGAGGGGGAGATCGCCGCGGTCATCTGCGAACCGGTCGTGCAGGGTGCCGGCGCGATGCGTTTCTACGCCCCCGGCTGGCTGGCCCGGGTCCGCGAGCTGTGCGACCGGCACCGGGTGCTGCTCGTCGCCGACGAGATCGCCACCGGTTTCGGGCGCACCGGGGAGCTGTTCGGCTGCGATCACGCCGGGATCACCCCGGACATCATGTGCGTCGGCAAGGCGATGACCGGCGGCTACCTGACGATGGGTGCCACCCTGTGCACCGCCGAGGTGGCCGACGGCGTCTGCGCCTCGGCGGCGGGCGCGTTCATGCACGGCCCCACGTTCATGGCCAACCCGCTGGCCGCCGCGATCTCCCGGGCCAGCGTCGAGCTGCTGCTCTCCTCCCCGTGGCGGGCGCGGGTCGGTGCCGTGCACGACGCCCTGGCGGCCGGGCTCGCGCCCGCCGCCGACCTGCCCGGCGTCGCGGACGTCCGTACCCTCGGCGCCATCGGCGTGATCGAGACCCACCGCCCGGTCGACATGGCCGTCATCCAACCGCTGCTCGTCGAGCTGGGGGTCTGGGTACGCCCGTTCGGCCGGCTGGTCTACGCGATGCCGCCGTTCCTGATGGAGCCGGCGGACGTCACCACCCTGGCCGCCGCCATGGTCACCGCGGTCGCCGCCACCACCGGCTGACCCCCGCTCCCGGGCCGCCGGCGACCGTCCGACGGCCCGCCGACCCACCCCATCAGGCGGGTCGGCTGTGGTCTTCCCGGGCCGCGCCCGCCGGCCGTCGCGGCGCCCGCGACCCGGCCGTCCGCACCAGCCCACCGGCTGATGACGCAGGTCAGGAGCGCGAGGACCGGCACGGCACACCCGCCCGGGGCGCGTCGAGCGCCGACGCCGATGCCGGTGCTGCATGTCCGACATCCACGAACTAGTTGCGGATGCCCGAAGAGCCTTCATACCCTTCGTTCACGGGGCTTCACTGTGTGTAGCAGTCGGCGGGTGTGGCCGCCGACGGCGTCGGTCCCACCGAGGGCGTCCCGCCCCCGGCCGGCGCCGGGCACGGGTCGGCCCCGGTTCGGGAACGGATGCCCCGACAGACCTGGATACCGCGAGGTGGGCGCCGCGGGCGTCACCAGCACCCGGCGGTGAACGAGAAGGGCCACGTGCGGATGCCGTTACGACAGGCGCGATGGCGACCCGGGCGCGGGCACGTCCCACCCGGGCTCGGGGCGGTGGCGCGCGCCGTCCGCCGGGCGACGGCCCGCCGCCCGGCCGGGCTCGTCGCGATACCCGGGACGCCAGCGATACCCGGCCCGTCCGCGGACGGGCCTCGAACCCCCACCGGGCTCCCCGCCACCCACCCGGCCCCGGCCGCCATCCCGACCCGGCCCGCTCCCACCCGGGCGGGCCCGCCGCCGATGCCCACGTTCGGGCGGGCGGCACCGGCCACGGCCACCGCTCCGGTCACCGTGCCCCGCGACACCCCCTTCCCGCGGCGGACGGGCACCCCCCGCGCCGACCCGGGCCACGGCGCCCCGGTGGGCCACGGCGCCTCCCTGTTCCTGAACGAGCCACGCCCACGGGTCCGCCCACGTCCACGGCGCCCCGGCGGCGCCCCGGGCGGGCCGCGGCCACCCGCCGAGCTGATCGGCATCCTCGCGGTCGAGGCGCTGTTCCTCGTCGCCGCCGTCGTCCTCGTCGCCAACGCCGCCGCCGACCGCAGCCCGCCCCGACCCGCCGAACTCGCGACCTTCGCCGCCTTCACCACGCTGGCCGTCGTCACCGGGGTGCTGCTCACCGGCCCCACCGCGGCCGGCGCCGGGCCGCGTGCCGACGGCGCCCCCCTGGACAGCGGTCCGCCCCTGACCTCGACCTGGACGCTGCCCGTCGCGCTGCTGCTGCCCCCGCTCTACGCGCTGCTCGCGCACGTCCCGCTCTGGCTGGCGACCGGGGGAGCGGGCCGGCTCGCCCGCCCCCCCGGCCCGCCGGGCTCACCACCGCCGGTCCGGCCCCGGCTGCACGACACCGCCGCGCTCGGTCTCGCCGGCGCCGCCGCGTCCGCCGTCCACCACCTGATCGCACCCACGACGGACCCGCGGTCCGCGGAGCGGCTCGCCGGCTCGTCGCACACCTTCGCCGCGCTGATCGCCGCGGTCGGTGCCTACCTGCTCGTCGACCGGCTGCTGCGCCCCGGCCACTGGTCCGGCGGGCGGGAACAGACGGTCACGGCCGCGGTGGAGACCGGCGCCGCGCTGATCCTCGCCGTCCTGTGGGCGGCCAGCCCGCTGCTGCTCGTCGTCGCCGCACCGCTCGTCCTGCTGCTGCGCCGTGGGCTGGCCCACGCCGAGCTGCTCACCGCGGCCCGCACCGACCCCAAGACCCGGCTGGCCACCATGGCCTACTGGCGACAGGTCGCCCAGCGCGAAACCGCCCGGACCCGCCGGCTGGGACGTCCACTGTCGGTGCTGCTCGTCGACGTCGACCACTTCAAACAGGTCAACGACCGCTACGGCCACCTCAACGGCGACGCGGTGCTGCTCGCCGTCGCCGACGCGCTGCGCCTGGCCACCCGCCCGCAGGACCTCGTCGGACGCTTCGGCGGGGAGGAGTTCGTCGTGCTGCTCGCCGAGGTCGACCTCGACGCCGCCGCCGCCGTCGCCGAACGGGTCCGCCACCAGGTCGCGGGCACCCGCATCCGCCTCGGCCGCGCCGACGTGACCGTCACGGTGTCGGTCGGCGTCGCCGGCACCAGCAACAGCCCCGGCGGCCTCGCCCGGCCCGGCCACCCACCCGGTCCGACCCCCGGCCGAACCCGCCGCGGCCAGCCCGGCACCGCCGCGGAGCCGGTGTTCCCCGGCCCGTGCCCGACGCCGGCCGGCGACGACCTCACCATCCTGACCGACCTGCTCGAGCGCGCCGACGCGGCGCTCTACCAGGCGAAACGCGAAGGACGCAACCGCGTGCGCACCGCCGGCACGGGCCCGGCGGGCGGCCCGCCACCGCGTCCCGCCCACTGACCGAAGCGGCCCACCAGACCGGCCCGGCTACCGCCGCCCGCTCATCACCCGCCCGCCGCCCGCACCGTGTTACGCAGCAGCAGCATCGTCGTCACCGGCCCCACCCCGCCGGGCACCGGGGTCAGCGCGCCCACGACCGGGGCCACCGCGTCGGCGTCGACGTCACCGACCAGACCGGCGTCCGTCCAGTTCGTGCCGACGTCGATGACGACCGCCCCGGGCCGGACATGCCCGGCACCGACCATCTTCGGCCGGCCGACCGCGGCCACCACGATGTCGGCGTCGTGCGCCACCGTCGCCAGGTCCTTCGTCCGGGAATGGCACACCGTCACCGTCGCGTCCTCGGCGAGCAGCAGCAACGCCGCCGGCTTGCCCACCACCGAGCTGCGCCCGATCACACACGCCCGGGCGCCGGCCAGCGGCACCGCGGCCCGGTTGAGGATCTCCAGCACGGCCGCCGCGGTCGCCGGCGCGAACGCGGGCAACCCCAGCGCCAGCCGGCCCAGGCTCAACGGGTTCATCCCGTCGACGTCCTTGCCCACCGGGATGCGGGCCCCCACGTCGGCGGCGGTCAGCCCGTCCGGCAACGGCGTCTGCACGATCATCCCGTGCACCGCCGGGTCGGCGGCGAGCCGGTCCACGGTCGCGATCAGCTCGTCCGGGTCCCCGGACAGCTCGTGCACCGCGCAGCCCACCCCGAGCTTCGCCGCGCCGCGCTCGATCACCCGCACGTACGACCGAGCCGCCTCGTCCGCCGTCGGCAGCACGACCGCCAGGGTCGGGGTGACCCCGGTGGCGGCGAGCCGTTCGACGTCGTCGACGACCGAGCGTCCTATGTCGGCGGCCATCGACCGCCCGTCCAGCAACCTCATGACCCGATCCGATCTGCCACGGCGCGCACGACGACGTCCGCGCCGGTCACCGACGACAGGTACTTGTCCAGCTCGGCGGCGGTCGCGTCGCGGGTGGCCGCGTCGCTCATCGACGCCAGGTTCACCCGCACGTTGATCGCCGCCGAGTCGAGGGCCGCCCGCGCGCTGGCGGCGGCGACGGCCACGTCCGACAGGACGTTGACGTTCGCGCCATCCAGGATGCGCTGGCACAACCCGACCACCTCCGCGGCGGCCGCCGCGGTGCGCAACGGCACGTCGGCCGCCCCGACCAGCGCGTGCTGGATCGCCGCGCTGCGCGCGGCCTTCTCCTGCGCGCTCTCCTTCGGCAGCCGGTAGGCGTCGGTCACCGCGGTGAACGCCACCGCGTCGGCGTCGGCCAGCGCCAGCGCCGCACCGCGCAGCCGGTCCGCCTCGGCGCGGGCGGCGAGCATCACCGCCTCATGCTCGGCGTACCGCGGCTTGCCGATGGTCAGATTGGTGACCATGCTCACCAGGGCCGCGCCCAGCGCCACCTGCACCGCCGCCGCGGCGCCACCGCCGGGCGCGGGAGCCGCCGAGGCGAGCGCCTCGAGGAACCCGTCGAGCGTCTCGTCCGCCATCGCTTTCGACTCCCACCTCGAACCGTTGTCCGGATCCGTGCCCGTCCGGACCTGTGCCGGCCAGCTCCCCACGCCGCAACCCCGCGTGCCGGCACTGCCCCGCGGGAACGGCCGGATGCGAGGCTGGTCGGAGCTGGCCGGAGTGCACCGTAGCAAGTGGATCGGTGCCCTGGACGGGAGAGGGGACAGCACGGACCCGGCGCGGGCCCGTCCCGGACGGGATTGTGAGGTTTGCCGCCTCCGTCGACGACGACCGGCCCACCGACCCCGAACGCCACGCTCACCCCGGCAGCGACCCCATGATCAGATCAAGGCCGTCGTCGAACTGCGCGGCCGTGTCGGCCCGCAGGAACGGCACCGCCGCCGCCAGATCGGGCAGCTGGTGCGCCGGCGGGTTGAACGTCGCCGTCGGCGTGCCGGGACGCTTGTCGCGCGCGACCGCGGCGGCCAGCGCGCGCGCCTCGGACAGCACGTGGCCCAGGCTGTAGAACAACAGCGTCTGGTAGGTCGACGTCGCCTGCTCGGGGCTCAGCCCCATCCCGCGCAGCAGGCCCAACGCGTGGTTGGCCCGCTCCCAGTACGCCCGCCCACCCGGCGGGCGGCGCAGGATCACCCCCGCCATCGTCGGATGGCGCAGCAGCGAGCGCCGCAGCTGGTGCAGGCTCGCCCGCAGGTCGGCCCGCGCGTCCCCGGTCGCCGGCAGCGGTTCGTCGCCGGCGATCAGAAGGTCGGCGAGAACGTCCAGCAGTTCGTTCTTGGTGTGGAAATGGCGGTAGACCGCGGTCGGGTCGACCTCGAGGCGGGCACCGAGGGCACGCATGCTGAACGCGTCGGCGCCCCCGATCCGCACGATCTCCATCGCCGCGTCGAGCAGAACCTCCCGCGACAGGGTGCCCCGAGGCGTGCGTTGTGGGGGAGCCGGCGCGCCCGCCCGGGGCGCGTTCTCATCCTCGTCCGATGCCGTCACGACCCCTGATCCTAGTAGAACCCACAGTGTGGTCAACGGTGTTGACGCGCCGGCCGGGGCCGGCGGACCTGGCAGTTCGACGCCGCACGGCATAGACCACGGCCGCCACGGCCAGCACGGCGCACCCACCGGCCACCGACGCCCCGGGCAGGCTGAACGCCAGCAGCAGGCAACCGGCGAACCCGACCACCGGGACGGCCCGCGCCGGGCGGCCTTCGGTGGGGGAGAGGGTCCACGCCGCGGCGTTGGCGACCGCGTAGTACAGCAGCACCCCGAAGGAGGAGAACCCGATCGCGCCGCGCAGGTCCGCGCAGAGCACGAGCACCGTCACGGCGGCTCCGACCACGATCTCCGCGCGGTGCGGAACCCCGAACCGTGGATGGACCGCGGCCAGCGGCGTCGGGAGATGGCCGTCACGGGCCATCGCCAGGGTGGTGCGCGAGACACCGAGGATCAGCGCCAGCAGCGACCCGAGCGCGCCGAGCGCGGCCCCGACCCGCACCACCGGGGCCAGATCCGGCACACCCGCGGCGCGCACGGCGTCGGCGAGCGGCGCGGACGACGCCCCGAGCACACCCACGGGCAGCACCAGCAGCAGCGCGACGGCGACCGCGGCGTAGACGACCAGCGTGACTCCCAGCGCGACCGGGATCGCCCGGCGGATGGTGCGCCGCGGGTCCCGGACCTCCTCGCCGAGGGTCGCGACCCGCGCGTATCCGGCGAAGGCGAAGAACAACAGCCCGGCGGCCTGCGGCAGGCCGGACCACGCCGGCCCGGCGGATCCGGCGGGGGAGAGCCGGGCCGGTTCCGCGGCGCCGCTGGTCACGCAGACGGCCACGACCACGGCGAGCACGGCGAGGACCACGGCGACGATCAGGCGGGTCAGCCAGGCCGCGCGCCGCACCCCGGAACAGTTGATCGCGGTGAGGGTGACCGCCGCGCCCGCCGCCACCGGACGTTCGTGTCCCGGCCAGGTGTAGGCGCCGACGGTGAGGGCCATCGCGGCGCACGACGCGGTCTTGCCGGCGATGAACGAGGCGCCCGCGAGGTAGCCCCAGAAGTCGCCGAGGCGCCGCCGCCCGTAGACGTAGGTGCCGCCGGCCTGCGGGTACCGCGCGGCCAGTCGGGCCGAGCAGATGGCGTTGCAGTAGGCCACGACCGCCGCCGCGGCCAGGGCGAGCAGGAGCGCCGCTCCGGCGGCCCGGGCCGCCGGAGCGAACGCGGCGAACACGCCGGCTCCGAGCATCGCGCCCAGGCCGATGACGACGGCGTCCCCGGTGCCGATCGTGCGGGCCAGCACCGCCTGCTGTTCACCGCCGGTTCGCCCTGACATGCCCGCCAGGCCATCAAGATAGTCAACAGTGTTGACGCGCCGGCCTTGCCATAAACGATCAAGAAAAGGAATCAAGCACACAAAGGATCAAAAACTCTCTTCCTCAAAAGGAGAGCCTTCGGCCGGAAGGGATTTCCGATCATGGGGCGGGTTCGGGTCGCGTAGACGATCAGGATTTCTTGCCCGCGCGCGGCCGCCGCCTTCGCCGCCCCCGCCGGCGAAGGCGGCGGCCACCAGTCCTTCCCGGCCGGGTCCTGCTCTACTTGACATAATGTGCATTATCGGCGCGGTTCCGAGTGGGGGTGTGCGGCCTTTTCTACGCCGGTTCGCGTGCCGTGTGGCGCGTGTTCACGATGCCTGCTGTGGGCTTCCTGTCCCCCGGGGCCAGGAAGCCTCGGGGTGGGCCGCGTCCCGGGGCTCGTGGCCTTTCAACTCGGTGCCGACCGTGCGCTCTCAGTTGCCGATGTAGGCGGCGAGGTGTTCGCCGGTGAGGGTGTTGCGGGCGGTGACGAGGTCGGCGGGGGTGCCTTCGAAGACGATCCGGCCGCCGTCGTGGCCGGCACCGGGGCCGAGGTCGATGATCCAGTCGGCGTGTGCCATGACGGCCTGGTGGTGTTCGATGACGATGACGGACTTGCCGGAGTCGACGAGCCGGTCGAGCAGGCCGAGGAGTTGTTCGACGTCGGCGAGGTGCAGGCCGGTGGTGGGTTCGTCGAGGATGTAGGTGCCGCCCCGGTCGGCCATGTGGGTGGCGAGTCTGAGTCGTTGCCGTTCACCGCCGGAGAGGGTGGTGAGGGGCTGGCCGATGGTCAGGTAGCCGAGTCCGACGTCGGTGAGCCGGTTGAGGATGGTGTGTGCGGCGGGTGTGCGTGCCTCCCCGGTGCCGAAGAACTCCTGGGCGTCGGCGACGGACATGGCGAGTACCTCGCTGATGTCGCGGCCGCCGAGGTGGTGGTTGAGCACGGAGGCTTCGAACCGTTTCCCGTCGCATTCCTCGCAGGTGCTGGCCACGCCGGCCATCATCGCCAGGTCGGTGTACACGACTCCGGCGCCGTTGCAGGTGGGGCAGGCGCCTTCGGAGTTGGCGCTGAACAGTGCCGGTTTGACGTTGTTGGCTTTCGCGAACGCTTTGCGGATCGGGTCGAGCAGCCCGGTGTAGGTGGCGGGGTTGCTGCGCCGTGAGCCGCGGATAGCGGTCTGGTCGATGGAGATGACGTCCGCGCCGGCGGGGATTGATCCGTGGATGAGGGAGCTTTTCCCGGAGCCGGCGACGCCGGTGACGACGACGAGGACCCCGAGGGGGATGTCGACGTCGACGTCGTGCAGGTTGTGGGTGTTCGCGCCGCGGATCGGGAGCTGGCCGGTGGGGGTGCGGACGGCTGGTTTGAGGGTGGCGCGGTCGTCGAGGTGGCGGCCGGTGCGGGTACCGCTGGCGCGTAGGCCGTCGAGGGTGCCTTCGTAGCAGACGGTGCCGCCGGCGGTGCCGGCGCCGGGTCCGAGGTCGACGATGTGGTCGGCGACGGCGATGGTCTCGGGTTTGTGTTCGACGACGAGCACGGTGTTGCCTTTGTCGCGTAGTCGCAGGAGCAGGTTGTTCATGCGCGCGATGTCGTGGGGGTGCAGGCCGATGGTGGGTTCGTCGAAGACGTAGGTGGTGTCGGTGAGGGAGGAGCCGAGGTGGCGGATCATTTTGACGCGTTGGGCCTCGCCGCCGGAGAGGGTGCCGGAGGGCCGGTCGAGGGAGAGGTAGCCCAGGCCGATCTCGACGAAGGAGTCGAGGGTGTGCTGCAGGGCGGTGAGCAGGGGTGTGACGGAGGGCTCGTCGAGGTGGTGAATCCAGCTGGCGAGGTCGTTGATCTGCATGGCGCAGGCGTCGGCGATGCTGATGCCGGCGATGTGGGAGGAGCGGGCGGCTTCGCTGAGTCGGGTGCCGTCGCAGTCGGGGCAGGTGGTGAAGGTGACGGCCCGGTCGACGAAGGCGCGGATGTGGGGCTGCATCGCTTCGCGATCTTTGGACAGGATTGATTTCTGGATTTTCGGGATGAGGCCTTCGTAGGTGAGGTTGACGTGGTCGACCTTGATTTTGGTTGGTTCTTTGTGGAGCAGGTCGTGGAGTTCTGTCCCGGTGTATCGGTGGATGGGTTTGTCGGGGTCGAGGAAGCCGGAGCCGGCGAAGATGCGGCCGTACCAGCCGTCGACGCTGTAGCCGGGGATGGTGAGGGCGCCTTCGTTGAGGGATTTGCTGTCGTCGTAGAGGGCGGTGAGGTCGAAGCCGGAGACGGTGCCGCGGCCTTCGCAGTGGGGGCACATGCCGCCGGTGCGGGTGAAGGTTTTTCGTTCGGTTTTGCCGGTTCCGCGTTCGATGGTGATCGCGCCGCTGGCGCGGACGGTGGGGATGTTGAAGGAGTAGGCGCCGGGTGGGCCGATGTGGGGGTGGCCGAGGCGGCTGAACAGGATGCGGAGCATGGCGTTGGCGTCGGTGGCGGTGCCGACGGTGGAGCGGGGGTCGGTGCCGAGGCGTTGCTGGTCGACGATGATGGCGGTGGTGAGTCCGTCGAGGACGTCGACTTCGGGTCGGGTGAGGGTGGGCATGAAGCCCTGGACGAAGGCGCTGTAGGTTTCGTTGATCAGCCGCTGGGATTCCGCGGCGATGGTGCCGAACACCAGGGAGCTTTTACCTGAGCCGGAGACGCCGGTGAAGACGGTGAGTCGGCGTTTGGGGAGTTCGACGCTGAGGTCTTTGAGGTTGTTGACGCGGGCGCCGTGGACGCGGATGAGGTCGTGGCTGTCGGCGGGGTGCGGCGCGGGTGTCTGTGGGTCTGTTCTGGTGGCGTGGCTCATGGTGTCTCCCTCGTGCTGGCCGGCCGGTGATCCCGCCCGCCGGCCGGCGACCCGGTCACCGGCCGGCGGGCGGGCGTGGGATCACCGGGCTGGTTCAGCGGCGTTCGTTGATGCGGACGAGGTTGCCGGCGGGGTCACGGAAGGCGCAGTCGCGGACGCCGTAGGGCTGTTCGGTGGGTTCCTGGACGACTTCGGCGCCGCTGGCGGCCACCTTGGTGAAGGTGGTGTCGAGGTCGGCGGTGGCGAGGATGAGGTGGCCGTAGCTGCCTTTGGCCATCATCTCGGTGATGGTGCGGTGCTCGTCGTCGGTGATGCCGGGGTAGGCGGCGGGTGGTTCGAGGACGATGCAGGTGTCGGGCTGCTCGGGTGGTCCGACGGTGATCCAGCGCAGGCCGTTGTAGCCGACGTCGTTGCGAACTTCGAAGCCGAGGCTGTCGCGGTAGAAGGCCAGGGAGGCGTCGGGGTCGTCGTGCGGGAGGAAGCTGGTGTGGATGGTGAGGTCCATGCCGGTCACGCTAGGTGTGACTGGTTGTGTGTGCTTCTCGATTCCTGACCGGTCTTGGTCCTGACCGGTCTGGTGATCTGTTTCGCGACGCAGGAGGGTATGCCGGCGGTGGCCGTGGCGGCGTGGCGGCGGTAGGCGCTGGGGGGCATGCCGACGAGTTCGGTGAAGCGGCTGCTGAAGGTGCCCAGGGAGGAGCAGCCGACGGCGAAGCAGACGTCGGTGACGGTGAGGTCGCCGCGGCGTAGCAGGGCCATCGCGCGTTCGATGCGCCGGGTCATCAGGTAGGCGTAGGGCGATTCGCCGTAGGCGAGGCGGAACTCGCGGCTGAGGTGTCCGGCGGACATGTGGGCGCCGCGGGCGAGGGCCTCGACGTCGAGTGGCTGGGCGTACTCGCGGTCGATGCGGTCGCGGACGCGGCGGAGGCGGGCGAGGTCGCGGAGGCGCTGTGCCGCGGCGGGACTGCTGCTCACCCGCGGGATGGTGCCATGTCGGGGTGGGGGCGCCCAGTGCCGGGCTGGTGTGGTTGGTGTGGGGTTTGCGGGCTGCCGGGTGGTGTCCGGCAGCCGGTGTGGGAGGGGCGGTGGTTTCCGGCCGGTGGGCCGGGTTGGTCAGCCGGTGTTGGGCTGGTTGGTGTCGTCGAGGGCGAGGGCGAGGCTGTTCATGCAGTACCGCTGCCCGGTGGGGGCGGGTCCGTCGTCGAAGACGTGGCCGAGGTGGGAGTCGCAGCGGGCGCAGCGGACCTCGGTGCGGGTCATGCCGTGGCTGCGGTCCTGGATGAGGGTGACGGCGTCGGCGGTGACGGGCTGGTAGAAGCTGGGCCAGCCGGAGCCGGAGTCGTATTTGGTGTCGGAGGTGAACAGGGGGGCGCCGCAGGCGCCGCAGCGGTAGGTGCCGTCGGTCTTGTCGTAGGTGTAGGCGCCGCTGAAGGGGGCTTCGGTGGCGGCCTGGCGCAGGATGGCGTAGCGCTGGGGGTCGAGGAGCTGGCGCCATTCGGTGTCGCTGCGGGTGACTTTCTCGCCGGGGCTGGCGCCGGGGCTGGTGGTCGGCTGGTCGGTCATGGGATGTCCTTCCGGGCGGGCTGGTGGGGGGTGGGGTTGCCGGTGGCGGTGCCTGGGTGTGTCTGTCCGTGGGTCGGATGGTGGCCCTGTGGTGGTCAACGCGGCGGGCGGCCGGTTTGTTCTGTCAGGCCACCGGTGCGGTGGTGGCGGGGTGGCGGGTGAGGGCGGTGGCGGCGAGGGCGACGCCGCCCGCGGCGGCGGCGGTCATGGCGGTGCCGGTGCCGGGTGGGAGGTGGTGGCGGATGGTGGCGTGGGTGAAGACGGCGGTGTCGGCGGCGTCGGCGAGCAGGCCGGCGAGCAGCCATCCGCGGGTGGGTGCGCCGGTGAGCTGGGCGTGGAGGAGTCCGGCGCCGAGGGCGAGGTCGCGGATGCCGGCGAGGCGGGCGAGCCAGGCGATCTTCTCGGCGGTGACGCGGTCGACGCCGGTGGCGCGGATGACCTGGATGGGCCTGGCCAGGGCGGTGAGCCCGACGGTGGTGCGGGCGAGGCCGTTGAGCAGGATCGGAGCCCGGTCTGTCGCCCGCTTCGTCACGCGCCGTGTATCCTTTGCAGTCGGTGGAACACACAGTGTGATCACGATCTCGTTACCTGGCCTTCCGGGGTGGGAACGACTTCGCTTGTCCGTACGTTGGACTCGGTTGAGGTCCACACGCCACGACGCTCTGAGGAGTCATATGGGCGAGCGCATTCTGCGGGGCAGCCGTCTCGGTGCAGTGTCCTACGAGACTGACCGCAGCACGGAGCTTGCCCCGCGGCAGACAGCGTCGTACGACTGCCCGAACGGTCACCAGTTCACCATGCCCTTCGCGGCCGAGGCCGAGGTGCCTTCGGTGTGGGAGTGTCGCGTGTGTGGGGCGGCGTCGGTGATCGTGGACGGTGAGCGGCCGGAGCCGAAGAAGAGCAAGCCGCCGCGTACGCACTGGGACATGCTGATGGAACGTCGGACGACCGACGACCTGGAGGAGGTGCTGGCCGAGAGGCTGGCGGTGCTGCGGGGCACGGGTGCGGACAGGCGGTCCGCCTGACGCGGTGAGGGGTCCCGGGTCTGGCCGGTGCGCGGTGCCGGTTGGGTGCGAGTAGGTCGGAAACGTCGAGTGGGGTGACAGCGCACGCTGTCACCCCACTCGACGTTTCAGGGCCGGCCGGCGTCGACGGTGTCGGGTCCGGTGGCGGTCGGGGTGGTGAGGGTGCCGCCGGTGGTGGGGTCGGTGGGCCGGGTGGGGGTGGGGATCGTGGTGTCGCCCGTGCGGGTGGTGCGGGGGCTGGTGCTGGCGGGGCCGCGGCGCAGGGAGGTGAGGGCCCACCAGCCGACCCGCCAGAAGCCTTCGGCGACGATCGCGCGGCTCATCTTCGACGCGCCGCGTTCGCGTTCGACGAAGTCGATGGGGACTTCGACGACGCGGAAGCCGGCCTGCCAGGCGCGCCAGGCGAGGTCGACCTGGAAGCAGTAGCCCTGGGAGGCGACGTCGTCGAGGTCGCGGGCGCGTAGGACGTCGGCGCGGTAGGCGCGGAACCCGGCGGTGGCGTCGTGTAGGGGGACGCCGAGGGCGGCGCGGACGTAGGCGTTGGCGCCGCGGGAGAGGACGAGTCGGCTGCGGGGCCAGTTGTGGACGGTGCCGCCGGGGACCCAGCGGGAGCCGATGGCCAGGTCGGCGTCGGTGAGGGCGTCGAGGAGGCGGGGTAGCTGCTCGGGCTGGTGGGAGCCGTCGGCGTCCATTTCGACGACGATGTCGTAGCCGTGCTGTAGGGCCCAGGTGAAGCCGGCGATGTAGGCGGAGCCGAGGCCGGATTTGCCGGGGCGGTGCAGGACGTGGATGTGGTCGTCGTCGTCGGCGAGTTCGTCGGCGATTTTTCCGGTGCCGTCGGGGCTGGCGTCGTCGATGACGAGCAGGTGGACCGCGGGGTTCGCCTGGCGTAGCCGGCGCGTGGTGTCCGGCAGGTTCTCCCGTTCGTTGTAGGTCGGGACGCAGACGACGACGCGGGTGGCTTCCACGCCTCTCCTCTTCTGGTCGGTGCCGGCGGCGGGTTGGTGTGTGTCCCCCGGGTGCTGGTGGTTGTCGCCGGTCCGGTTGGTGGATGTGGGGGTGGGCTGCTGGGTGGTGCCGGTCGGGGTGGTGCGGGTGCGCCGGCTGTGGGCCAGTGCAGCAATCATGGCGAGGGCGCCGAGGGTGGCGAGCACCGCCTCCGGGACGATACCGAGGCGGGTGGCGAGTGTGCGGGTGGTGCGTAGTGGGAGTTGTGCGGACAGGACGCCCGCTTCGTAGAGCCCGGTCTGGCTGAGGATGGTGCCGTTCGGGGTGATGAGGGCGCTTTGGCCGCTGGTGGAGACCTGGATGGTGGCGCGGCCGTGTTCGACGGCCCGCAGGCGGCTCATGGCGAGCTGTTGTTGGCTTTCGCCTTTGCGGCCGAAGGAGGCGTTGTTGGTCTGGATGACGAGGAGTTCGGCGCCGCGGTCGACGTTGTCGCGGACGAGGCCGTCGTAGGCGACTTCGAAGCAGATGACGTCGCCGATGACGGTGCCGGCGACGGGTAGGGTGCCGGTGCCGGTGCCGGCGAGGAAGTCGTTGGGCATCTCGTCGGCGAAGCGGCTGATGAGTTTTTCGAGCAGGGCGCGGCCGGGGAGGTATTCGGCGAAGGGGACGGGGTGGCGTTTGACGTACATGGCGCCGGTGGGTCCGTCGGTGGTCCAGATGAGGCCGGCGTTGCGGACGTGGCGGGGGCCGGGGCCGTCGAGGACGGCGCCGACGAGCAGGGGTGCGCCGGCGACGGTGGCGGCGTGGGTGAGGGCGGCGTGGGCGGTGGGGTTGGTGAGGGGGTCGATGTCGGAGGAGTTCTCCGGCCACAGGACGAGGTCGGGTTGGGGGGTGTGTCCGGCGCGGACGGCGGCGGCGAGGTTCTCGGTGCCGGTGACGTGGTTGTCGGTGACCTGGAAGGCCTCGCCGAGGGCGTTGATGCCGCCGGCTTCGGGGACGTTTCCCTGGACGGCGGCGACGGTGAGGGTGCCGTGTTGGGCGGTGGTGGGCAGGGGGACGGCGAAGCCGGCGAGGGTGAGCGCGAGGGCGCCGGCGAGGGTGGCGAGCAGGGGCTGTAGGTGGGCGGCCGTGGTGTGTGGTGTGCGGTGGGCGGTGTTGTTGTCGCCGTTCGAGCTGTCTGGGCTGCCTGGGTTGTCACCGCCGGTCGCGTGGGGGGCGGTGCGGGTGGTGGCCGCCCGGGTGGCGTGGGTGAGGGCTGTGGCGAGCAGGGCGGCGGTGGTGGCGACGGTGAAGGTGATCAGGGGGGCGCCGCCGAGTGCGGCGAGGGGGGTGTAGGGGCTGTCCGGTTGGCTGAACGCGATCCGGCCCCAGGGGAAGCCCCCGAAGGGCGCGCGGCCGCGCAGGGCCTCCTGGGCGACCCAGACGGCGCCGGTCCACAGCCAGGGGGCGGGTAGCCGCTGGACGAGGGTGGTGGCGGGGGCGACGAGGGCGAGCAGGGCGGCTTCGGCGACGGACAGGACGATCCAGCCGTCGGCGCCGACGAAGGAGACGAACCGCAGCAGCGGTAGCAGGAAGGCGAGGGAGAACAGCATTCCCAGCCCGTAGGAGGCGCGTAGCCGCCGTCCGCGGACGGTCAGGGTGAGAACGGCCAGGGCGAGGGGTGCCAGGGGCCACAGGCCGACGGGGGGGAAGGCGAGGTAGAGCAGCGCGCCGGCGAGGGTGGCCAGGGCGGGGCGGGTGAGGCGGTGCCGGCGGGTGCGGCCGGTGGGCTGTGGGGGTGCGGGGGGCGCGCCTGCCGGGGCGGGGTCGAGCGGGCCGGGCTCGAGTGCGGGTGTGGCGGGCGCGTCGGTCACCGGTCCAGTGTCGGTTACGGGGGCGGTGTGGACCACGCCGGGCTGGTGGGCTGTGGGGGTGTGGGCTGGTCGTGGAGGGTGCTGGTGGGGGTGTGAGCTGGGCGGGTGGGGTGTCGGGTGCGGCGGGTCACCCTTACCCCCACCGGTGGGATCGGCAGGGTGACCGTCGGGGTTTTCGGATCCTGGTCCCGGTGCGGGTCAGGGCAGGGCGTGCAGGGTCTGTCCGCGGAGCACGGTGCGCAGGCAGCGGGGGGCGTCGCCGGTGTGGGCGAGGTGGGTGAGCAGGATCTGCAGCGGGTCGGGACCCGGCTGTCCGCCGGCCACCGGCCGGGGGGTTTCCCAGATCGCGAAGGTCGCGGGTGCGCCGACGGTGATCCGTCCGGCGCCGTCGCGGGTGCGGGCGGCGAGCCAGCCACCGTGGGTGGCGGCGGTGAACGCGGTGAGGGGGCTGATCCGCGCGGTGGCGGTGTGATGGGTGGCCGCGGCGTGTACGGCTCCCCACGGGTCGAGGGGGGTGACGGGGCTGTCGGAGGACAGGGCGAGGGTGACGCCGGCGTGGTGCAGGGCGGCGAACGGGTTCATCGCCGCGGCCCGTTCGGCGCCGAGGCGGCGGGTGTAGAGGCCGTCGGGGCCGCCGTAGCGGGCGTCGAAGGCGGGTTGCACGGAGGCGATGAGACCGAGGCGGGCCATGGTGGTGATCTGTTCGGGGTGGAGGAGTTCGGCGTGTTCGACGCGGTGGGTGCCGGCGGCGATCGTGGCGGTACCGAGTCGGGTGGCGGCGGCGCGGATCCCGTCGAGGACGGTGTCGAGGGCGGCGTCGCCGATGGCGTGGAAGCCGGTCTGCAGGCCGGCGCTGGCCGCGTCGAGGACGGTGTCGCGGATGTCGTCGGCGTCGCGGTGCAGCTGCCCGCGGTGGGTGGGCTGGTCGGTGTAGGGGCTGCGCAGCGCGGCGGTGTGTGAGCCCAGGGAGCCGTCGACGAACAGGTCACCGCCGTAGCCGACGGGGCCCAGGCCGGGTTCGTGGTTCAGGGCGGTGGCGACGGTGAGTTCACCGGCCCAGTAGCCGGTGATGGCGGGGCCGGGTTCGTCGCGGGCGAGGGTGAGCAGGGCGGCGAGGTCGTCGGCGGAGGAGACCTGTGGGCCGGCCATCTCGTGCAGGGCGGCGATGCCGAGGGTGGCGGCGTGGGTGCGGACGCGGCGGGCGGCGTCGCGGCGGGTGGTGGGGGGCAGGTCGTGGTAGGCGGCGGTGCGGGCGAGGTGGTGGGCGTCGTCGCGGCACAGGCCGTCGCCGAGCCAGCCGGTGGCGTGGGGGGCGCCGCTGCGGGTGGCGAGGTGTGGGGAGATGACGGCGGTGTGGCCGTCGGCGCGGGCGAGGTAGACGTCGACGGGGCCGGCGGCGCGGGCGAGTTCACCGCTGGTGGGGGGGCGTGCTTCGGGCCAGCGGGTTTCGTCCCAGCCGGTGCCGAGCAGGGGCTGGCCGGGTCGGTGGCGGGCGGCGCGGGTGAGCTGGTCGAGGGCGTGGCGCAGGGACGGGCTGTCGGTGAGGTCGACGCCGTCGAGGGCGAGGCCGGTGGCGGTGGTGTGCAGGTGGGCGTCGACGAAGGCGGCGGTGAGGGTGGCGCCGTGCAGGTCGACGGTGTGGTCGATCGGGCCGGGTGGTGGCCTGTGGCGGGTGGCGTCGGGCTGGTCGGTGCCGATCCAGGTGATGGTGGGGCCGTCGGTGAGCAGGGCGGTGGCGTGCGGGTGGGTGGGGCTGTGGATGTGCCCGTGGTGGTAGAGGACGCGTCGGGATGCCGGCGGGTGGTGGGGGCGCACGGCCCTACTGTGCCGGGCGGGGGGTGTTGGGCTGTGGCCGGCTGTGGGCCTGGTGTGGGACGGGTGTGTGTGGGCGGGGTGGGGTCACAGGTTGGGGGGGCGGTTTTCGTACGGGGTGGAGAGCACGACCATGGTGCGGGTCGACACGTTCGCGGCGGCGCGGATCTCCTGTAGGAGGCTTTCGAGGGCGGCGGGGTCGGCGACGCGGACCTTGAGCAGGTAGCTCTCCTCCCCCGCGACGCTGTAGCAGGCTTCGATGGCCGCCAGGTGGGTGAGCCGGTCGGGGGCGTCGTCGGGTTGGCTGGGGTCGATCTCCTTGATGGAGACGAAGGCGGTGAGGGCCAGTCCGACCTGGGAGGGGTCGACGAGCGCCACGTAGGAGGTGATGACGCCGCGCTGCTCCAGGCGTCGGACCCGCTGGTGTACGGCGGACACCGACAGGCCGGTGGAGCGACCGAGGTCGGTGAAGCTCATCCGGCCGTCGCGGCACAGCAGCTGCACGATCTGACGGTCTAGGTCCTCCAGCACGATCCGGAGGTTACGCAGATCGTGGCGGTGGATGTGGGCCGGGCGGTGTTCTCTGGTCCCGGCGGGACTTTTCGACCTGGTGGGTGGGTGGGGGGCGGGGGTGCTGGACACGGGCGGTGGATGGCCGTTGTCGCTGCGCAGCCGGGTCGGGGGTGGGGTGTCGTCCGGTGGTGGGGTGGTGGTGCTCTGCGGTGGGGTGGTGGTGGTTGTTGCCGGGGCTGGGTTGGTCGGGGTGGGGATGAGCTGTCGGTAGCGCATGCCAGTCTGACAACGTGACCAACTTTCACGGTGATGTCGAGGACGGGACGGTCGGGGGTGCGGCGCCGGCGGGTGGCGGGGGTGTGGATCGGCTGCTGCTCGCGGACACCCCGTCGTTGTATTTCCGGGCGTTTCACGGGGTGCCCCGGTCGGTGCGGGCGCCGGGTGGGATGGCGGTGAACGCGGTGCGGGGTCTGCTTGATGTGCTGGCCCGGCAGATCGTCGAGGTGCGGCCGCGGCGGCTGGTGTGCTGTTTCGACGCGGACTGGCGGCCGGCGTTCCGGGTGGCGTTGATCGGTTCGTACAAGGCGCATCGGGTCGCCGATCGCGCGCCGGCCGGTGTGGTCGAGGAGGAGGTGCCCGACGAGCTGGTGGCGCAGCTGCCGGTGATCGACGCGGTGCTCGACGCGTTCGGGATCGCCCGGGTGCAGGCGGCGGGTTTCGAGGCCGACGATGTGATCGGCACGCTGGCGGCCCGGCACAGTGGCCGGCCCGGCGGGGGGCCGGTGGACATCCTGACCGGGGATCGGGATCTGTTCCAGCTGGTGTGTGACGACACCGGGGTGGTGGTGCGGTACGCGGTGGAACGGTTCGCGGTGGTCGACGAGGCGTCGATCAGTGCCCGGTATGGCATTCCGGGTCGGGCGTACGCCGATTTCGCGGTGTTGCGTGGTGATCCCAGTGATGGTCTGCCGGGGGTGGCGGGGATCGGTGCGAAGACCGCGGCGGCGCTGCTGGGTCGGTTCGGGTCGTTGCGGGCGATCCTCGCCGCGCTGGACGCGGGTGGTGTGGAGGGGTTCCCGGTGGCGGCGCGGCGCCGGCTGCTGGCGGCCCGGGAGTATGTGGACGCCGCGGTGCGGGTGGTCGCGGTGGTGCGGGACGTGCCGGTGGGTCCGGTGGGTGGGGTGCTGCCCGCCGCGCCGGTGGACGCCGCCGCGGTGGCGGAGCTGGCGGGCCGGTACGGGCTGGGTGGGTCGGTGGACCGGTTGTGTGCGGCGCTGGCCGGTGCCGCGCGGGGCTGTTGAGCTGCGGGGACGGGGCTTGGTGCGGGTGGCGGGGGTGGGTTGCGGGCCGGTCGGCGCGGGCCGGCGGCGCGCTCGGGGCGGCGGTGACGGTAGGTTGCCCCTGATCTGGCAGCGTGCGTGTACACGCAGGTGACCGACGGGTTCGTTCGTGGACGGTCCGGTGTCGCCTACTGTTGCGCACCGGGCGTCCGTCGGGGACGCCGGTAGGGGCTGCGGGGAAGTGCGGAGGTGACCGGTGGGGCTGCGCGAGCGGCTCGCGGGCAGGCGTGTGTTCGTGACCGGGGTGACCGGGTTCGTCGGTGAGGCGCTGCTGGAGCGGCTGCTCTCGGAGTTCCCGGATACCCAGGTCGTGGCGCTCGTCCGGCCCCGGGGTAGCCATTCGGGGATGGCCCGGCTGGAACGGATGACCCGTAAGCCGGCGTTCGCCGGGCTGCGGGAACGGTTGGGCCGGGACGGGTTGGCCGCGCGGTTGGCGGCGCAGGTGCGGGTCATCGAGGGTGATCTGGCCAGCATGGGTGAGGTGCCCGCCGATCTGGACGTGGTGATCCACTGTGCTGGGGAGGTGTCGTTCGACCCGGCGATCGATGAGGGTTTCGCGACGAACCTGGGTGGGGTGCAGGAGCTGCTGCGCGCGGTGCGTGCCGCCGGGGCCCGTCCGCATCTGGTGCACGTGTCGACCGCCTATGTGGCGGGGTTGCGGTCGGGGCACATCGCCGAGGGCCGGCTGGCGCACGAGGTGGACTGGGCGGCGGAGCAGGCGTCGGCGGGGCGGGCCCGGCAGGCGGCGGAGGACGCGTCGCGTTCCCCGGAGAACTCGGCGCGGTTCCGGGCGCAGGCGGAGGCCGAGCATGCGCGGGCCGGGGCGCAGACGGTGTCGGCGCAGGCGGAGGCGGCGCGGCGGGCGTGGGTGGCGGCGCGGCTGGTCGCGGCGGGCTCCGAGCGTGCGCAGGTGCTGGGCTGGACGGACGCGTACACGTTCACCAAGGCGTTGGGTGAGCGGTATCTGGAGGATTCGCACGGCGATCTGCCGTTGACGATCGTCCGCCCGTCGATCATCGAGAGCGCGCTGGTGAAGCCGTTCCCGGGGTGGATCGAGGGGTTCAAGATGGCCGAGCCGCTGATCCTGGCGTTCGGTCGGGGGGAGCTGCCGGACTTCCCGGCGTCCCCGGACGCCGTGGTGGACATCATCCCGGTGGATCTGGTGGTCAACGCGTTGCTGGCGGCGGCGGCGAGCCCCCCACCGGCGACGGTCCCGGCTTATTACACGGTGTGTTCGGGGTTCCGGAATCCGTTGCTGTTCCGGGATCTGTACGACCATGTGCGGGGCTATTTCCTGGCCCATCCGCTGCCGCGGCGGGGCCGTGGGCACATCGGGGTGCCGGAGTGGCCGTTCGCGGGTGCGGTGGCGGTGGAGGCGAAGCTGCGCCGCGGGGAGAAGGCGGTGGAGTGGGCGAACCGGGCGTTGGCGCACGCGCCGCGTTCGGAGCGGGTGCGCCGGCTGGCGGTCGATCTGGAACGTACCGAGGGGCGGGTGTCGTTCCTGCGCCGCTACTCGGATGTGTACCGGGCGTACACGAAGGCCGAGCTGGTCTATGTCGATGACGCGACCGCGGCGTTGCACGCGGCGATGGACCCGGCTGATCAGGTGGAGTTCGGGTTCGACCCGGCGTGTTTCGACTGGCGGCACTATCTGCAGGATGTGCACTGCCCGGCGGTGACGCAGGTGCTGCGCCGGCCGCGGGAGGCCGCTCCGGTGCGGCGGATGGCGCGGAACCTGACCGCCGGTGAGGGGGTGCTGGCGGTGTTCGACCTGGATGGGACGCTGGTGTCCTCGACGGTGGTCGAGTCGTATCTGTGGCTGCGGCTGGCCGATGGGGATGTCGGGGAGCGGGCGCGGGAGCTGGTGTCGTTGGCGCGGGCGTTGCCGGGGTATCTGCGGGCGGAGCGCCGGGACCGGGGGCATCTGATCCGGTCGGTGTACAGCCGGTACGCGGGGGTGGATCCGGTGGAGTTGGCGCGGGTCGTCGACGAGGTCGCCGCCGATGTGGTGTTGCGGCGGGTGAAACCGGCGGCGGTGCGGCGGGTGCGGGAGCATCGCGCGGCCGGGCATCGCACGGTGCTGCTGACCGGGGCGGTGGAGGTGCTGACCCGTCCGTTGGCGCCGCTGTTCGACGAGATCGTCGCGACCGGTCTGGAGGTCGGCGTGGACGGCCGGTACACGGGGCGGTTGTCGTCCTCGCCGCTGGTCGGGGATGCCCGCGCCGCTTTCGTGGATCATTACGCGCGGCGGGTGGGCGCGGATCTGGGTGTGTCGTGGGCGTACGCGGACAGCCTGTCGGATCTGCCGATGCTGCGCACGGTGGGTAATCCGGTGGCGGTGAACCCGGATGTGGCGTTGCACAAGGTGGCGCGGGGGGCGGGGTGGCCGATCGAGGAGTGGCCGTCGACGCCCGGTGAGCCGCGGCTGGTGGTCGCCAGCCGCGGTGAGCGGGTTCTGTTCGCCGCGGCGGCGCGGGCCCGCGCCGCGGTGGGCGGGTCGGGGGCGCAGGGTCGTGACGGGGTGCGGGTGGAAGTGGGTGAGGGCCGGTGACACGCGGTCTGGAGTTGTACCGGTCGTTGCCGCGGTACGCGGCGGCGCGGGTGGTGTCGGGTCGGTTCCCGCGGTTGTCGGGGGCGGCGGCGACGACCGCGGCGCCGTTGCGGCTGGTGGACCGGGGTGATCCGGGTCTGCCGGGGCCGGGGTGGGTGACGGTGCGGCCGCGGCTGGCGGGGATCTGCGGGTCGGATCTGGCGACGGTGACGGGGCAGAGCTCGTTCTACTTCTCACCGCTGGTGTCGATGCCGTTCACGCCGGGCCATGAGATCGTCGGTGATCTGCAGGAGCCGGTGGCGTTGGCCGATGGGCGCCGGTTGGACGCCGGGTCGCGGGTGGTGATCGACCCGGTGCTGGGCTGCGCGGCGCGCGGGTTGGAGCTGTGCGCGGGCTGCGCGGCGGGCCGCACGTCGCGCTGTGACCGGATCACGGTGGGTCATCTCGCGCCGGGGTTGCAGACGGGGTTCTGTGCGGATACCGGGGGTGGGTGGAGCCGGGCGCTGGTCGCTCATCACAGCCAGTTGCATCCGGTGCCGGACAGTCTGCCCGATGAGCGGGCGGTGCTGGTCGAGCCGTTGGCGACGGCGGTGCACACCGCGGGCCGGTCGGGGGTGCGTTCCGGGGACCGGGTGCTGATCATCGGGTCGGGTGCGGTGGGGCTGCTGACGTTGCTGGCGATCCGCGCCTACACGAAGGCCGAGCATGTGACGATGGTCGCCAAGCATCGCCGGCAGGTGGAGTTGGCGCGGCGTTTCGGTGCCGATGAGGTGCTCGCTCCCGATGACGCGGTCGGGGGGGTGCGCCGGGCGAACCGGGCGTTGCGGCTGACCCCGCAGCTGGGTGGGGAGTATCTGCTCGGCGGGGTGGATGTGGCGATCGACTGCGCGGGTAGCGCGTCGTCGTTGTCGACGGCGCTGCGGGTGACCCGCGCCGGTGGCCGGGTGGTGCTCTCGGGGGTGCCGGCGGGGTCGGTGGATCTGACGCCGTTGTGGTTCCGGGAGTTGGAGCTGGTGGGGACGTACGCGTCGTCCGGTGGCGCCCGGCCCGGTGCGGCGCGGGCCACCGATGCCGGTGTGGAGCCGGCGGGGTCGGATTTCGGGCGGGCGTTGGCGTTGGCCGCCACGGCCCCGCTCGACGGGGTGGTGTCGGCGGTGTATCCGCTGGCCCGGTGGCGGGAGGCGTTGGACCACGCGTTGTCCGCGGGGCGCCTCGGCGCCGTGAAGATCGCTTTCGATCCGGCGGCGTCGGCGTGAGGGGGCCGTGCGCCGCGCCCGAGAGGCCCGGTGGGCGTGGGGGCGCCGGTGGTAGTGGCAGTGGCACGGTCGGGGTATATGGGATTGTCTCCCCGCGCGGCGGTCCTCGCCGCGGGGCGGGCGGGCGTGGGGGCGCCGGGGCCGGCCGGGGTGGCACACGGATGAGGGGAACGTGCAGGTGAGACCGGGGTTCGTGCTCGAGGTCGACGAGCGCACACCTCCGCTGCTGGTGCACCAGGGTGAGGGGCTGACGCTTGAGCGGTTCCCCCTGGGTACCCGGGTGGTGTATCCGCCGGAGTCGCTTCCGGGGGTGGCGGATGTGGACGCGGCGATCGCCGCGGCGTTGGAGCATCCGTTCAACTGTGAGCCGTTGCGGGTGCTGTTGCGGCCGGGGATGCGGTTGACGATCGCGTTTGACGATCTGTCGATCCCGTTGCCGCGGATGCGCCGTCCGGATGTGCGGCAGCGGATCATCGAACAGGTGCTGACGTTGGCGGCGGCGGCGGGTGTGGACGACGTGGTGCTGATCGCGGCGAACGCGTTGCACCGGCGGATGACGGCGGCGGAGATCGAGCACATCGTCGGGGAGCGGGTGTTCCGGTCGTTCTGGCCGGACAATCTGTACAACCACGACGCCGAAGACAAGGACAATCTGACGCATATCGGGGTGACCGACCACGGCGAGGACGTGGAGATCAACCGGCGGGCGGCGGAGAGTGACCTGCTGGTCTATGTGAACGTGAACCTGGTCGCGATGGACGGCGGGCACAAGTCGGTGCCGATCGGGTTGGCGTCGTACAACAGCCTGCGCCATCATCACAACTCGCACACGATGCTGCGGTCGCGGTCGTTCATGGACCACACCCGGTCGGAGATGCATTCGTCGGCGTGGCGGATGGGCCGGTTCCTCGCCGACCATCTGAAGATCTTCCACGTGGAGACGACGTTGAACAACGCCTGTTTCCCCGACCGGTACAGCTTCCTGACCCGCCGCGAGTGGGAGTGGTCGGTGAAGGACCAGGCGATGGCCTACGGGATGAGCCGGGGGTTGGCGGCGATGCCGACCCGGCCGCGGCGGAAGATCTTCCATGATCTGCTCGCGGACTATCAGGTGACCGGGGTGTTCGCCGGGGAGACCGAGGCCACCCACGAGCAGACGATCGCCAGTGTGCACCGTCAGCAGCTCGTCGAGGTCGACGGGCAGTCCGACGTGCTGGTGGTGGGCCTGCCCTATGTCGGCCCGTACAACGTGAACTCGGTGATGAACCCGATCCTGGCGACCTGCATGGGGCTGGGGTATTTCTTCAACATGTACCGGGGGCGGCCGCTGGTCCGCCACCAGGGTGCGATGATTCTTTACCATCCGGTGACCCCGGAGTTCTCCCAGTTGCACCATCCGTCGTATGTGGACTTCTTCTCCGAGGTGCTCGCCGAGTCGACGGACCCGGCGACGATCGAGGCGAAGTTCGAGAAGCAGTACGCGACCGACCCGTGGTATGTGCACCTGTACCGGACGTCGCACGCCTACCACGGCGTCCACCCGTTCTACATGTGGTACTGGGCGGCGCACGGCATGGATCATCTGGGGGATGTGGTGTGGGTCGGGGGGGATCGGGCGGCGTGCGCGCGGATGGGGTTCCGGTCGGCGTCGACGTTCGCCGACGCGTTGGAGATGGTGTCGGGGACGGTGGGCCGTGACCCGTCGATCACCTATCTGCATTCCCCGCCGCACGCGATCGCGGACGTGCGATGAGCCGGCCGGGTGCGTTCGGTGGCCCGCCGCGGCCGGGGGTGGGCGTGCGGGAGCTGGTGAACGGATTCCGCTGGGGGGGCCGGTCGCTGGTCCCCGCCTCCGCGCAGGCGCACCGGGCGCCGGTGAGCGCCCGGGAGTTCCCGACGGCATGGGCGCGGGGCGCGCCGGCGCGGGCGGCGCGCACGGTGTTCCTGGAAGCGGCGATGAACCCGCTGCTGCACGCGGCGTTGACCCCGACGGTCGCCGGGGCGGAGGTGTTCGACTCCCTCGGCGGCGAGCCGGTGATCGTCGTGTCGAACCATTCCAGTCATCTCGACGCGCCGATGCTGCTGTGCGCGTTGCCGCGGCCGGTGCGGGACCGCACGGCGGTGACGGCGGCGGCGGACTACTTCTTCGACAGCACCTGGCGGGGCCTGTCCTCGGCGTTGGCGTTCGGGACGGTACCGATCGAACGCCGCGGTGGGGCGCCGTCGGCGACGCCGGTGGAGTTGCTGCGCGACGGGTGGAACCTGGTGGTGTTCCCCGAGGGCACCCGGTCGGTGGACGGGTCGCAGGGCCGGTTCCGGCTCGGGGCGGGCTATCTGGCGATGACAGCCGGGGTGGCGGTGGTCCCGGCGGCGTTGCGGGGCGCGTACGCGGCGATGCCGCGGGGCCGCGGGTGGCCGGTGCCGGGCCGACCGCGGGTGTCGGTGCGGTTCGGTGCTCCGTTGCGTCCCGGTGACGGGGAGGATGTGCGGGCGTTCACCGGGCGGCTGGCGGCGGAGGTGACCCGGCTCGGGGTGGAGGACACGACGAGCTGGTGGGCGTCGCTGCGTTCCCCGACCCCCGGCACCCCGGCACCGACCCCGGGGGCCGGTGCCGGGGCGGTCCGGCGGGCCCCGGCCGGGGCGGGTGGGCCGTCCCGGTGGCGGCGGATCTGGGAGGCGACCGAACCGCCGGCCCCGGTCCGGTCGCGGTCTCCCTGGGACCGCTGACCCACCCACCCCCCATCATGTGAACTTCCTCACATGATGATCGTTGTGTGGATAACCCTGTTCATGACCCGGTGGGTAGTGGGGGTGGACCTGGGGATGACCTGTGGGGGGCGGGCCGCCCCGGTCGGGGCGGTGAAGTCAAGACGTTGCCTGACCGGGGGCACCCGGTATCACTGGAGACATGGCTCTGCTGCCCCGTTCCCACCGTCCCGGCCCGCCGCCCACCGCCGGGCCCACCCGCCGCACCCCCGACCCGGCGCGGCGGCGCGCCAACCCGACCCCCGGCCCCGCGTCGGTGTGGGGCGCGGGGGCGCTGCCACCGAGCGTGGCCCGGGTCGCGGCCCGCACCCGGCTGTCCGCGGAACTGCTCGCCGCGATCCTCGAGGTCGAGGAACGCACCCGGGCCACGTTGGACGACATCGAACGCGCCGACGCGCTCGCCGACCGGCTGCTGGCGCGGCGCCGGGACCGGCTCGCCGCCCACCGCGCGGACCCACCCGCGACCCGCCTGTCCGCCTGAGCGGGCGGTTCAGGCGGTGGTGCCGGCCTGCCCGGGCTGGGGGGCCAGCGGCCGCGGATACCCGGCGGTGCGCACCAGGTCGTTGACCCGGCTGGACAGCAGCCGGGACGGGTGCACGTCGAGGATCCCGACGATCTCCCCGAGTAGTCGGCTGGCCGCCGGTGGATCGTCGGGGGCCAGCGCCCCGGCGAGCGCGGCCAGCGCCCAGCCCCGTTCCAGGGTGCCCGAGCTGGTCAGGTCGACCGCGACCCGGCTCAGGCTGGCCGCGCCCTCACCGCCCATGCGGCTGACGACGTCCGCGACGACGCAGGCCTCCCGGACCTCGTCGAACGCCGGCCAGCCCGGGTGGCGCAGCCCCTGCACGCAGGGTGTCTCGGACAGCCGGGTCAGCGCGGCCAGCGCCCCGTCGTTGTCCCCGAGGGTCGCCGCCGCACCCGCCTCGAACGTGGCCGCCCAGCCGTGCAGGTAGGGATGGCCGGCGGCCGCGGCGCGCCGGGCCGCGCCGCGGGCCGCGTCGTAGCGGCCGGTGACGAAGGCGACGAGCGAGTCCAGGGTGGCGGCGGTGCCGGTGAGCAGCGGGTCGTCGAGCTGGGTGGCGAACTGGTCGGTGAGGGTCGCGAACCGGCGGGCGGACGGGTCGTCGCCGGCCTCGACGGCGAGCACCCCCAGGTAGAACGACAGGAACCCGGCGACCGCGGTGAGTTCCCGGTGGGTGGCGGGGGACAGCCGGCGTCCCAACGCGGCCTGCACCCGACGCCAGTCGGCGATCACCGGGCGTAGCAGCGCGGTGTGCGGGGTGGTGAGAAGGGTGGTGGCGAAGCGGTGCAGCCGGTCGTCGAGCTCGGCCATGGTCAGCGGGTCCGGGTCGGCGTAGGCGATCTCCCGGGAGAGCATGGCGGCGGCGCGGGCGGCGGCGGGTAGACCGAGCCGTTCGGGACGGGTGGAGTCGGGTAGCTCGACTCGGCTCATCCCACATCCCTCCCCCCGGGCTGCGCCGGAGTACCGGTGGTGCACCGTCACGGCCCGCCCCGCCCCCGCGGGCCGCGTCGGTGACGCGCGGGGTGTCGGTACGTACGGTCCGTGGCGCGGCTCCGACCGCCGTGCTGGCCACCCCGAGGGGCGACCCGCCTGGCCGGCGCTGTGCGTCACCGGCCCGGTCGGATCGGTGACGGAGCGCACGCTACCGTGTTCAGGCTCACGGTGGGGGGCGGATGTGTGATGTCGCGTTGGCCTGTCACCATCGCGCCGCTGGTGCCAGGATCGGCCTGTCTGTGCGTCGATTGTTGTCCACATCCACCGGTGGAGTACAGGTTTCGGCGGGATTGTGGCGTGTTACGGTCCTGCTCGGCGGGCCCCTTCCCCCCGTTCGGCGCGCGCACCCCGGCGCAACCCCCGGGCGGGGGTGGTTCGGAACACCACCGCCCCGCAACACCGGTGTTCCGGGGCGGTGCGGATCCTCCGCCTGATCGCCGCGTCCCCGGTCACGGCCGGCGGCTGACCCGCCCCGCTCACCCCACCGGGTGCGCGGCGTGCGGCCCGTGACCATGACCGGGCCCGTGGGAATGCGACGGGTCGTCGGGATGGTCGTGCGGGGTCTGCGCCTGCCCGACCCGATGCGCGTGCCCCGGCAACGCGATCCGGTACAGGCAGGTGTCACAGTTCATCCGAATGTCCCCACCGAGCGCCTCCCGATACCGCTCCACCACCAGCTCGACCAGCCCACCGCCGCCACCCTGCCCGCCGGTGCCGGTGTTCGGGTCGGGGTCACCGAGCAGACCCGCGCAGGCCAGCTCCACCTCCGCGCGCCCCGCCGCCCACCCGGTCGCCTGCTCGACGGTGCGCCGCGGCAGCACCCCGGTGAACAGGAAGTACGGCACGACGACGATCCGCCGCCCACCGAGCCGGACGATCCGCTCCAACCCGGCCGGCACCGACGGTTCGGCCAGGCTGATGAACGCCACCTCCACCCCGGCGTACCCGCGGCCCTCCCACAGCAGCCGGGCCACCTTGAACACCTCGGCGTTGGCATCCGGATCGGTCGAACCCCGCCCGACCAGCAACACCATGGTCCGTTCGCGCTGCCCCGCCGGGCACAGGGCGTCGACCCGGTCGGCGAGCAGCCGCAGGATCGTCGGATGCGGACCGAGGGGACGGCCGTAGGCGTACCGCAACCCCGGGTGCCGTTCCCGTTCCCGGGCCATCGACCCGGGAATGTCACCCTTGGCGTGCCCGGCGGCGACCAGGGTGAGCGGGACGACCCCGAGCCGGTGGTGCCCGGCGTCGACGAGCCGGCGGACCGCGTCGGCGACCGGCGGCGCGGACAGCTCGATGAACCCGCCGTCCACCGCCACCCCACCGGCGCGGCGGCGGACCCGGTCGACGAACCGGCGGAACTGCTCGGCGCCGGCCTCATCCCGGGTGCCATGCCCGACGATCAGCAGCGCCGGCCCGGTGGACCCGCCCGCACCCGCCGGAGCGGGAACCACAGCGGCGGTGGGAACGGCGGGGACGGTGCCGGGGGGCGGTGGGGTGGTGTTCACAGGGACGCTCCTCCTGCGGCGGGTCGGCCGGAACGGGCCCGGCGGCGGGCGGTCAGCGCCATGTGTAGTCCCGTGGGGTGACGACCAGGCCGGCACGCAGCCGGGTCTGGGTCGAACCGACGACGACCGTGGTCGTCATCCCGACCAGGTCCAGCAGCCGATCCCGCTCATCCGCACCGCCCGGACCGGCGGTGCGGTCGGTGAGGGCACCGAGGGTGGTGACGGTGATCCGCTGCCCGGCCCGGAACGCGTCGGTGACGATCCCCACCGGGGTGCCGGCCGGGCGGTGTTCGGCGAGCACGTCGAGGGCGTCGGGAAGCTGATGACGTCGGGTGCGGCTGCGCGGGTTGTAGAACGCGACCACCAGGTCGGCTTCGGCGACCGCGCGGACCCGGCCGGCGATCCGCTCCCACGGGGTGTGCAGATCCGACAGGCTGATCAGCGCGTGGTCATGCCCGAGGGGGGCGCCGAGCAGCGCGGCGGCGGCGAGCGCCGCGGTCACCCCCGGCACGGCGACCACGTCGAACGACCCGTCGGCCAGGTCGAGGGCGGGGCTGCCCATCGCGTACACCCCGGCGTCGCCGCTGCCGAGCAGCGCGACGGCATGCCCGGCGCGGGCGTGCGCGACCGCGGTCTCGGCGCGGGCCTGCTCGTCCCCGAGACCGCTGTCGAGCATGACGGCCCCCGCCGGCAGCAGATCGGCGACGGACCGCACGTACTGGTCCAACCCGACGACGATCCGGGCGCGGGCCAGTTCGGCGCGGGCGGCGGGGGTGAGCAGCCGACGGTCCCCCGGGCCGAGCCCGACGACGGCGAGCCGGCCGCGGGGCCGATGCCGGGCCACGGCGACGGTCGCGTGCGCGCTGACCTGCTTGGCGACGACCAGCCGCGCCGTCACCGCCGGCACACCGCCCGTCGCACCCGCTGCCACACCCTCAGTGACACCGCCCGTCGCGGGTGTGCCGGGAGGGACCGGTAGGAGACTGGCCGCCTCGGCGACACTCGGCGTGCCGACCGCGGCACGTACCACCTCCGAGGGATGCGGCACGGCAACCGCGGCCAGGACCTGCGGGGGGTGCACCACCAGCGGCCAGCCGCGGCGCCGGGACACCTCCAGCAGCCCCACCTCGTCGGCTTTCACGGTCACCGACGCCAGATGGCTCACCGCCAGCGGGGACAGCCCGGCACCGGCCAGCGCGGTGTCGATGAGCGCGTCGATCTCGTCGGCGGGCGCGCCGCGGCTCGCGCCGACCCCGACGACCAGGCTCGGGGGCCGGTAGAGCACCCGCGGGCCGGCCCCGGCCGGCGCCGCGCCCAGCAGCCGGTCGGTGACATGAATCGACGCCACCGCCCCGCCCACCGCCGCACCCCCACCACGAGCGCCAGCGTCGCCGTCGCCGGTGACGACGCTGGTCACGGACGGGGGTAGCGGGGGCAGCGGCCACACCGCGTCGGCGTACAGGGCGACCGGATCCCCCGACAGCACCGCCGTGCCGACGGCGGCCAGCTCCGAACCCGGTTCGACGGTGAACCCGAGCTCCGCGCCGAACCCGTCCAACGCGCTCACCCCGGTGGCGTCACTGGCCGTCGTGATCACCGGGGTGGCGCCGAGCGCGTCGGCGACCCGTTCGGCGAGCCGGTTCGCGCCACCGGCGTGCCCGCCGCACAACGCGACCGCGAACCGGCGCGCCTCATCCACACACACCACACCCGGGTCGAGGTCCTTGCCTTGCAGCAACCCGTCGAGGAGGCGCACCGTCGCCCCGGTCGCCAGGAAACACACGACGCCCCCGACGCCGTCCGCGAGCGCGGCGCTGATCGCGTCGCGCGCCCGGCCCGGGTAAAGCCGGGCGGCCGGCCAGCGGCGGGTGAGTTCCCCGGCCGCGGCCCGCCCGGCGGCGGTCACCGCCACCAGCGCGACCACACCCGGCAGCCCGCCGCCCACCGCCGCGTCATCCACACCCACCACCGCACCCGCCGGCCCTTCCACCGGTTCGGGGGAGACCGGGCCGGGAGGAAGCTGGGTGGCACCGGCGGCGGCCAGCGCCCGGTCGGCGTCACGCAGGACCGTGCGCGCCCCGGACCGCGCCCGCCGGTAGGTGTGGAAATGCCCCGGGTGGTACAGGTGGGAGCGGCGCCCCTCGGCCACCAGCGCCGGGCCGACGAGGACCAGGGTGTGCTTCCACAACCGGTGCGCCTTGACCGTGTCGGCGAGCGTGTCCAGGGTGCACCGCACGATCAGCTCGTCGGGCCAGCTCACCTGGTAGGCGACGACGCACGGCGTGTCCGGCGGGTAGCCGCCGGCGAGCAGCTCCTCCCGCAGCTGCCCGGACCGGGCCGCGGACAGGAACAGCGCCATCGTCGTGCCGTGCCGGGCCAGGTCGCGGACCTCCTCCCCGGGCGGCATCGGGGTCTTCCCACCCCCGAGCCGGGTCAGGATCACCGACTGGGCGACCTCGGGGACGGTCAGCTCCCGGCGCAACGCCGCCGCGAGCGCGGTGAAGCTGCTCACCCCGGGCACGATGTCGCTGTCCAGACCGAGCCGGTCGCAGATCTCCAGCTGCTCCTGCACCGCCCCCCACAGCGCCGGATCCCCCGAATGGACCCGGGCGACGTGCAGACCCTGCCCGGCGGCACGGCGGTAGACCGCCTCGACACCCTCCAACGGCAACGCCGCGGAGTCGATCACCTCGGCGCCCGCCCGGGCATGGTCGAGGATCGCGGGGTGCACCAGCGACGACGCCCAGATCACCACATCGGCGGCGGCGAGGACCGCCGCGCCACGCACGGTGATCAGATCGGCGGCCCCCGGCCCGGCGCCGACGAAACTGACCCGCCCGCCGCGCCGCGTCCCAGCGGCGTCCGCCGGCAGGCCGGACTCACCGGTGGGGCGGCTCATCGAGGCCACCGTGCCCGGCGCGTCGCCAGGACCGTGGACAGGTAGGGACCGGTCTCGCCCGCCCGCAGCTCGGCACCGGGCCGGATGTCCTGCTCGGGCAGGCCGAGCGCGGCCCCGTAGACGGCGTACCCGGCCGGGCCGTCGAGCCGACCGGCGTCGGCGAGCACCCCGCGCACGGCCGGCAGCGCCCGCCCGCCCTTGTAGGCGACGACCGTGTCGAAATCGGCGACGGCACCGCGGTAGGCCTCGACACCGGCGGTCAGCGGCAGCAGCACGAGGGTCTCCGCGCCGTGAGCGAGCACGGTTCCCGAACGGGCGGCCAGATCCTGCATCGCGGTGATTCCCGGCACCGTGTCCAGTTCGACGTCGGGGAGCAGGGTCCGCACGGCGGCGGCCAGCGCGGTGAACGTCGAGTACAGGTTCGGGTCTCCGATCGTCGCGAACGCCACCGTGGGGCCGCCGGCCACGGCGCCACCACCGTCGGTGTCACCGCGCAGGGCGGCGGCGACGACCCGGGCGGGGCCGAGATAGTCGGCGTCACCGGCCATCCGGAACGGCAGCGTCACGATCCGGTCATGGTCGATGTGGGCACGCACCGTCACCTCCGCCCGCCCCGGTGGCGCCACGCCGGCACCCGCGGCCGTCCCGGGCCGGTCCGCGGGGCTGACCCCGGGGCCGGGAGCGGGGCCGTAGGGGCCGTGGCCGTCGCTGACCGGAACGAACACGACACTCGCCTCACGCAGGACGCGTACCGCCCGGTAGGTCACCAGGTCCGGGTCACCGGGGCCGACACCGACACCGACAAGCCGGGGGTTCACCGTGCCGCTCACCGCGACGACACCTCCGTTGTTCCAGGGGACACCGGGGGGTTGTCCCCGGCCCATCGCCAGAGCCCCGTGCCGCCACCACCCGCCGCGCCACCACCGCGGGGACGGGTGCGGGCGGTGCCGGCGGCGGCGACGAGCCGCACCGGCGCGGCGGGCAGGCCAGCCCAGTGCAGATGCAGGTAGGAGGCGTGCACCCCGCCGTGGACGAACCCCTCGGGTCGCCCACCGCCCGCCCCCACGGCCGGACCCTCACCGAGAGGCGACGGGACGGCGTCCACCTGCCAGGCCGGTGTGCCGGGCAGGTGCGCCCGCTCCACGCTCAGCCGGGTGCGGTGGAACTCGTGCGCGCGCACCACCGTCCCCGCCGCCACCAGCGGGCTGTCCGCCACGGCGACCGCCCGCCGATAACCCAGGGTGAGCCGCGGGCCCATCACCGCGTCGGTGTCGAGAACCCCGCACATCGCCGTCCCGTCCAACGAACGACCCAGGTAGAGCAGCCCGGCGCATTCGGCGACCAGCGGCGCGCCGCGGGCCGCCAGCGCCGCGACCTGCCCACGCAGCCGGCTGTTCGCCGCCAGCGCGCCGGCATGCTCCTCGGGGAACCCACCGCCGACGACCAGCGCGTCGGTGCCCTCCGGGAGGGTCTCGTCGTGCAACGGGTCGACGGTGAGCACCTGCGCGCCGGCGGCGGTGAGCAGCTCGACATGCTCGGTGTAGCCGAAGGTGAACGCCGCCCCGCCGGCCACCGCGATCCGCACCGGCCGCCCCCCTCCCGGCGGGTCCGCGCCGGCGGAGCCAGGTCCACGCCGCCCACCCCCAGCGGCGGCGGCCTGGGTGATCTGCCGGGCGGGATCCCACGGGTCGACCGGCGTCCGCGGCGCGGCGGACGCCACGGAGATCAGCGCCCCCAGGTCGACCGACGCGCCGACCAGCTCCCCGAGCCGCCGCACCGCCGCACCGGCCGCCGCCGCCCGTTCCGCCGCCGGTACCAGCCCCAGATGCCGCGACGGGGTGTGCACCGCGCCGTCACGGGGCACCGCGCCCAGCACCGCCACCCCGATCCCGGCGAGCGCACCGGTGAGGATCTGCCGATGCCGCCGCGACCCGACCCGGTTGAGGATCACCCCGGCGAGGCGCACCCGCCGGTCGAACGCGGCGAACCCGGCGACCAGCGCGGCCACCGACCGCCCGGCGCCGGCCGCGTCGACGACCAGCACCACCGGCGCGTCGAGCAGCCGCGCGACATGCGCTGTCGACCCGTGGTCAGCCTCCTGCCCGGCGCCGGGGGCGGCGACCCCGTCGAACAGGCCCATCACCCCTTCGACGACCGCCAGCTGCGCGCCGGCCGCCCCGTGGGCGAACAGCGGGCCGATCAGCTCCGGCCCGCACAGCACCGCGTCCAGGTTCCGGCCGGGCCGGCCCGTCGCCAACGCGTGGTACCCGGGGTCGATGTAGTCCGGGCCCACCTTGTGCCCGGACACCCGCAGCCCACGGGCGGTCAGCGCCGCCATCAACCCGGTCGCCACCGTCGTCTTCCCCGCGCCGGACGTCGGGGCGGCCAGCACCAGCCGGGGGATCAGCCCGGCGCTCACCATTCGATGCCCCGCTGCCCCTTCTGCCCGGCGTCCATCGGATGCTTCACCTTCGTCATGTCGGTGACCAGGTCCGCGGCGTCGACCAGCGCGGCCGGCGCCTCCCGGCCGGTGATCACCACATGCTGCCCGTCAGGTCGGGCGGCGAGCACGGCGAGGACCTCGTCCAGATCGATCCACCCCCAGCGCAGCGGATAGGTCAGCTCGTCGAGGACGTAAAGCCGGTAGGTGCCGGCGCTCAGATCGCGGGCGATCTGCGCCCACCCCTCGGCGGCCGCACCCGCCGGGTCGGCGGCCGGGTCGATGCGCCGCTGCACCCAGCTCCACCCCTGGCCCATCTTGTGCCAGCTCACCGTCCCACCCTCACCGCTGGCCGAGAGGACCCGCAGCGCCTTCTCCTCCCCGATGCGCCACTTCGCCGACTTCACGAACTGGAACACCCCGACCGGCCAGCCCTGCGCCCAGCCGCGCAACGCCAACCCGAACGCCGCCGTCGACTTTCCCTTCCCCTGCCCGGTGTGCACGATCAGCAGCGGACGGTCGCGGCGCTGCCGCGTCGTCAGCCCGTCGTCGGGGACCTGCTCGGGCTGCCCGTGGGGCGCCATCAGGCGACCCACCCGGCGGCGCCACCGGCCCGCGGGAGCGCGTCGAGGTCGACCAGGTCGGCGCCGAGCGCGACGGCGAGCCGCCCGGCCAGCCCGAGACGCACCGGGCCGGTCTCACAGTCCACGACCACACTCGCCAACCCGCCCCGGCGCACCCGGCCGGCCGCCCCGGCCCCACCGCGCGCCCCGCCGCCCTGCCCGGCGACCCCACCGGCCGCACGCAGCAACCCCCGCGCCGCCGCGCCCGGATCACCCCCGGCGGTGGCCCGCCCGTCGGTGACCAGCACCAGCAGGGGACGGCGGTCGGGATCACGGCGCGCCTCGGCGCGCAGCACCACCCCGGCGCATTCCAACCCGGCCGCGATCGGGGTCCGCCCCCCGGTGCGCAACCCGACCAGCCGCGCCGCCCCCACCTCCACACTGGACGTCGGCGCGAGCACCACCTGCGCACCCACCCCCCGGAACGTGATCATGCCGATGCGGTCGCGGCGCTGGTAGGCGTCGACGAGCAGGGACAGCACCGCGGTGCTGACCCGCCGCAGCCGGCTGCGGGCGGCCATCGATCCGCTGGCGTCGACGACGAACAGCACCAGGTTCCCCTCCCGGCCACGGCGGTGCGCGCCACGCCGGTCGGCGGGCCGCAGGATCAGCGCCGGGCCGGTGCGGCCCCGGCCGTGCTGGTGGGGGGCGGCGGCCAGCAGCGTCGCCGGCAGGTGCAACCCGGGTGCGTCCGCGCCGGTCCGGGCGACCGCCCCGCGGGAGGTACGCGCCGCCGAACGACGCCCGGCCGCCCCCGCGCCCAGCCCGGCGACGGACAGCAGCCGCGGCCGGAACGGCATACCGGGAACCCCGGCCGCCGGTGCCGGCCCACCACCGCCCGCCGCGCCGCCGTCCACATGATGCCTCTGCGCTGTCTGGGCTGCTCGGGCCATGCCCGCCGGGCCACCCGCCTCCGCGGCCGGCCCACCACCGCCCACCGGCCCGACACCCTCGGACCCACCCGCCGCCGGCCCAGTCAGATCAGCGGACCCGCCCCCGGCCCCCGCCGAGGCGCCAGTGAGGTCACCGGTACCACCAGCCGGGACATCCACCCCCGACCCGCCGGCGCCGCCGGTGTCGTCACGCCACCGCCGGCCACCACCCGGCGACCCGCCACCAGGAGAATCATCCGACCCGTCCCCGTCCGGGCCGTCGCCGGGGCGTACCCGCTCGGCCAGCACCTCCTCGACCGTGTCGTCGAGCGCGCGGCCGTCCCCACCCGGGGCGTCGAACGGGCCACGGCGACGCCGATGCGGCAACACGAACCGGGCCGCGACCCGAATGTCATCCGGGCTGACCTCCGCCCGACCCTCCCACGCCGCACGCGCCATCGCCGTCTTCGCCAGCACCACGTCGGCGCGCATCCCGTCCACGTCACACGCCGCGCACACCGCGGCGACCGCGTCCAACGCGGCGTCGGGCAGCTCCACCCGGCCCAGCCGGGCCTGCGCCCGCGCGATCCGCCCCGCCAGCTCCGCCTCCGCACCGGCCCAGAGGGCGGCGAACCCGACCGGGTCGGCTTCGAACGTCAACCGGCGGCGCACCACCTGCGCCCGCACCCGCGGGTCACGGCTGGCCGCCACCTGCACCGTCAACCCGAACCGGTCCAGCAGCTGCGGGCGCAGCTCACCCTCCTCCGGGTTCATCGTCCCCACCAGCCAGAACCGCGCCGGATGGCTGACCGACACCCCGTCGCGTTCCACCTGCGCCACCCCGAGCGCCGACGCGTCCAACAGCAGATCCACCAGATGGTCGGCGAGCAGGTTCACCTCGTCGACGTAGAGCACCCCGCGGTGCGCGGCCGCGAGCAGCCCCGGACGCAGCGCGCTCACCCCTTCGGCCAGCGCCCGGTCCAGGTCCAACGCGCCGGTCACCCGGTCCTCCGACGCCCCGACCGGCAGCTCCACCAGCCGCGCCGGCCGCGACACCCCCACCCCGCCGGCACCGTGACCGGCGGCGGGCCCGGTCAGGTGCGGGCCGTCCGGGCAGTGCGCCACCGGCGCCACCGGATCGCAGGAGAACCGGCAGCCCGGCACCACCGCCACCGGCGGCAGCAACCCCGCCAGCGCCCGGACCGCCGTCGACTTCGCCGTGCCCTTCTCCCCGCGGACCAGCACCCCACCCACCGTCGGGGACACCGCGTTGAGCAGCAACGCCAACCGCAGATCATCCTGACCGACCAGCGCGGAGAACGGGAAGCTCACCACCGGCCCGCCACCCCCGCACGGGCCGTCGAACGCCACCCGGCTCCCGCCGCGCGGCCACACACAGTCGTGGGCATGCCAGTGTCCTCCCCGGGGTGTCCTCGCCCTCGAAGCCAGCACGGACGGCGGAAGTATCCTGGCTGCCGGATCACCACCCACCCTCGGCCTTCCAACGGCCCACCTGGCCGCCGTGACCTTCCGCTGAGGGGGACTCCCCGGTAACAGTGGCGGGACCGCGCCGGATTCACACCGGCTTCCTCCCCGACCGTCCGGCGCCCAGCATGGCACATCGGACAACCGGAACGGGGCGCCCTGAGACCCACGCCCCGTTCCACCGGCCGCCGCCCACCACCACGCGACCAGCCCCGACCACCCACCGCAACACCCGCCCGCCGGAGCCGGTCAGCTCACGGACGGATCACAGACCGACCCGACCCGACGGGTTGTCCGCGTCGAACAACCGCCCGGCCCGCACATACGACTCCAACGACGCCGCCGACCGCCACCGGCCCTGCCGCATGATCGACCGGTCCGTCACCCCGGCCCGCGCCGCCGCCGTCGCGAACCCCGACCGCAGCGAATGCCCCGCGAAATCCGCCGGATCCAACCCGGCGGCGGCCACCCGCCGCTGCACGATCCGCGCCACCGACCCCGGGTAGAGCCGGCCCACCCCCACCTGCCCGTGCCGGTTCACCCCCCGAAACGCCGCCCCACCCGCCAGCGGCGTCCCCGCCGCCGCCGCGGCCGCCACCCACCCCCGCCACGCCCGCACCGGGCACGTCGGCCGGTACGACCCGTACGCCAACCCGACCTGCGCACCCGCGGACTCCTGGTCGGTCTTGGACCGGCGCACCGTCACCACCAGCCCGTCCTCGGTCTCCACCAGATCAGCGGTGTCCAACCCGACCAGCTCACTGCGCCGCAGACAACCGGCGAACCCGACCAGCAGCAACGCCCGGTCCCGCACATCCGCCAGCTGACCGTCGTCAAGACCGGCGACGACCCGCGACAGCAACGACGTGTCCAACGCGGCCTTACGCGCCGGACGCACCCCCCGCGACCGGCGGATCCCGTTCCACACCGCCGACACCTCCGCCGACCCCGTCGGATTCTCCGCATGGGCCAGCTGATGCGCCACCGAGATCGCGGCCAGCCGGCGGCGGATCGTCGACGGCGCGTACCCGGCGTCCGCCAGCTCGGTGATGTACCCGGCGACCGTCACCGCGGAGGCGGGCACCGCGACCAGCGGCACCGGACGGCCCTCACACCAGGACCGGAAATGACGCAGGTCAGCGTCATAGGCACGCCACGTCGCCGCCGACCGCGACGCCCGCGCGTAATCCCCGACCCGGCCGGCCAACGGCCCGTCGAGCCCCACCGGCCCCGGCCCGGCCACCGGCGCGACCGCGACGACCTCCACCCCGTCGACGACCTCCACCTCCGGCCCGGACCCGATCTGCCGCCGCTGCCGCCGGCCGGTCTCACCACCGCCGCGCTGCCCGCCTGCCACCCGCCCGCCTCCCACCCGCACCGCGCCTACCGGTCCGACACCCCACCCGCAGATGATCATAAGGGGTGGCGGGGGACACCGTCCCCACCCGCCGGGGTGGTGTCCCACCCCCCGACCAAGCCCACACCCACCCCCCACGACCACGACCAGCAGCGGCACCCTGACCGTGAGACGACCCAACCCCGCTCCCACCCCGCCACGACCCACCGTTCGGTGCCGTCGGCCACCCCGCCACCCCCACCGTCCGGCGCCACCCACCCCGGCACCGGCACCGGGCACCCGCCGGCCCACCCGAACCGGTGCGCCACCACCCACGCCCACGACCAGCCGCCGGCCCCTCCCCACCTGGCTACGCTTCCCGCCATGGCCCCGACGTCACCCGACGCCGCGCCCGCCCGGCTCCGGCACGCCACCCACTGGCTGATCGCGCAGCTCGCGAAACACGCGCAGCGCCGCAGCTCCCACGTCTTCACCGCGCTGCACAGCCACCCCGCCCACTACGCGCTGCTCGCCGCCCTCGACGAACACGGCCCGGCCAGCCAGGCCACCCTCGACCGCCGGGCCACCCTCGACCGCGCCGGCACCACCGCGCTGCTCACCGACCTGCGCGCCCGTGGCCTGGTCGAACGCACCCCCGACCCCACCGACCGGCGCCGCACCGTCATCACCCTCACCGACGAGGGCACCACCCACCTGCACCACCTCGACACCCTCACCGCCGCGATCAGCGACGACCTGCTCGCCGCCCTGCCCCCCGCCGACCGTCACCAGTTCACCGCCCTGCTCACCCGGCTGCTCACCGACCGACCCCGCTGAGCCCACCGGCACCCCGCCCGCGGGGTGCCCGTGGGCTTTCTGCGTTCGGACGCGACAAACCTCCGCTCCTGCACATCGTTGATCTTTACTCGTCGTGCGTATGTACTCCGGTGGCGGCGCGCCCGCCAGAACGCGCCGAAAACCGCGCCGCCACACAGCCACCGGGAATTCCGCCACGCGGCGGAACCCGAAGGGAGTACACATGCATAGAAAACAGCTACGAAGAAACGCGCTTTCCCTTTCCCTGGTGGGCGCGGCCCTGCTCGCCGGGGCGACCGTCGGACTCCAGAGCCCGGCCGGGGCGACGGCACCAGCCACCCCCGTCCCGGCCCCGACGGGAGACCCCGCGCCGCTGCTGTGGTTCGACAAACCGAACCTCACCGCGATCGGCCTGACCACCAACGGCCGCCTCGTCCGGTTCCAGACCTCCGACTCCAGGTCCCTGACCACCCTCGGCCCGGTCACCGGACTCACCGCCGACACTGCGCTGGTCGGCATCGACTACCGGGTCCAGAACGGGCGCCTCTACGGAGTCGGGAACGCCGGCGGCATCTACGTCCTGTCCACAGCCAACGCCGTCGCAACCAAGGTCTCCCAGCTCACGGTGCCCCTGGTCGGCACCCGGTTCGGCGTGGACTTCAACCCCGCCGCGAACCGGCTGCGGGTCGTCAGCGACGTCGGGGAGAACCTGCGGCACAACATCGACGACCCGGTCGGGACACCGGCGGCCGGCGTGACCGTCGCCGACACACCCCTGACCTTCCCCCCGTCGCAGCTGTTCGCCACCGGTGTCAGCGCCGTGGCCTACACCAACAACGACCTCGACCCCTCGACCGCGACGACCCTGTTCGACATCGACACCGACCTCGACCGGGTCGCCGTCCAGTCACCGGCGAACAACGGTTTCCTCGCGCCGACCGGAAACCTCGGCCCGGCGGTCGACCCCGGCGCCGGATTCGACATCTACAGCACGATCAGCAACGGCCGGTCCGTCGGCTCGTCCGGATACGCGGCGCTGTCCGTCGGCGGCGTCCACACCCTGTATTCCGTCGAACTGCTCTCCGGCAGAGCCCAATCCCTCGGCCGTTTTCCCGTGAACAGCCAGGTGTTCGACCTCGCTTTCCCGCTGAACCAGTAGCGGTCCCGCCCGCACCCCGACGGGAGGACACCACCCGCCACCTTCCGCCCGTCCCGGAAACGATCCTCGGGTTCTCCCTGCCCGCCGCCGACCGGCATGCCAGCCCGGTCGACGGCGGGGCCCCACCCGATCCCCCGGAAGCCCCGGCACCGCGGGCCCCCGTGGGCTAGAAAGGGCAGATGGCACAGCAGTACCACTTCGACCCGGCGACCTACCGGGACATGGTCATCGCCGAGGTACCCGCCTACGAGGACCTGCAGAACGAGGTGGCCCGGGCGAGCGCCGACACGGCGACCACGCGACTGCTCGACCTCGGCGCCGGCACGGGCGAGACCAGCCTGCGGGTTCTCGCCCGTCACCCCCACGCAGACCTGACCGCCCTCGACGAGAGCGCCGCGATGCTCGCCCGGGCCCAGGCGCGTCTCCCCGCCGCGCACCCGCACGTCAGCCGGCTGCAGGACCCGCTGCCCACCGGCCCGTTCGACCTGGTGGTGTCCGCGCTGGCCGTGCACCACCTCGACGGCCCCGGGAAAGCGGACCTGTTCATCCGGATCGCGGCGGTCCTGCGCCCAGGCGGCCGGTTCGTCCTCGGTGACGTGGTGATCCCCGACGATCCCCGCGACGCCCGTACTCCCGTCAACACCGACCATGACAAGCCCAGCGGCGTACCCGAACAGCTCGACTGGCTGCACGCGGCCGGTTTCCGCGCCGCGATCACCTGGCAGCGCCACGACCTGGTGGTCCTCACCGCCGACCTGCTCTGACCCGGCCCCACCCACGCCGTCACCCGCCCCGGGGCCGAGGCGGCCCCGGGGACACGGTCACACCGGGTCGACCAGCAGGGGAGCGAGCCGTTCCAGCTGGTCGACGGCCGCGGGAAGGTCCATCGCCGCGAACGGATTCACCAGCACATGATCGGCACCGGCGTCGAGATGCGCGGTCAGCCGTGCCGCGACGGCAGCCTCATCACCCCAGGCCAGAACATCGTCGACGAGCCGGTCACTACGCTGCCCCGCCAGATCCGCCTCGCTGTACCCGAGCCGCCGGTAGTGCGCGGTGTACGGCGAATCCGCGGCCCCGACACCCAACGCGAAGATCGCCCGCAGCCGCCCCCGGGCCGCGTCCGGGTCGGTGTCGAGCACGACCGCCTGATGGGGGATGACCAGAGCGTCCGGGCCGACGGCCACCCGGGCCGCCGCCGTGTGCGCCACCGGCTGCAGGAACGGATGCACACCGTCCGCGCGCTCCGACGCCAGCTGATGGGCCCGCGGCCCGAGCGCGGCGAACACCCGCGGATAGGCCGGTAGCCTCGTCAGCGTCCCCGCCGACCGGTCCATCGCGTCGAGATACTCCCGGAGCCGGGCCAGGGGCCGGGCACCGGTGTGGCCCCCCAGACCCAGCACGAACCGCCCCGGATACGCCTCGGCCAGCGTCGCGGCACCGGTGTGCATCGCACCCGCCGTGCGGATACCGATGTTCGCGATACCCGTCCCGACGACGATCCGCTGTGTCGCCGCGAGCATCAACCCGTGCTGGGTGAACACCTCCCGGCTCCCCATCGGCGCACCCGGCGGTGTCTCCCCACTCCACAGCGAGCCGTACCCGAGCCGTTCGATCCGGGCGAACTGCTCACGCTGCACCGCCACCGGGGTGTCGAGCAGGGTGAACGGGGCCACCCACACCCCGAACCTGCCCAGCCGCCGTCGGGTCTGCGTCACCGCCACCATCGCTACCCACTTCCCTCCCGCCACCCCCACACCGAAACGGAGGCTGCCTCCTGTAGGCGGCCACACCGTAACAGGAGGCGGCCTCCGCATGTGCGCGCGGGGTGGAGGTAGCCTCCGATCCTCGACAGGGGGAGGGAACGGCGGTGAGTGGAGCGACCCGGGCACGGCCCCTGCGCGCCGACGCCCAAGCCAACTACGAGCGGCTGCTGACCCAGGCCCGGCTCGCCTTCGCCGAAGCGGGCACCGGGGCGTCCCTGGAAGACATCGCCCGACGCGCCGGTGTCGGCACCGGCACGTTCTACCGCCATTTCCCGTCCCGGGAAGCCCTGCTCGAAGCCGTCCTCCACGACCGGTTCGACCAGCTCACCGCCCGCGCCGACGAACTGGCCGCCGCCACCACCCCCGAGGCGGCACTGACCCGCTGGCTCGGGGAGTTCCTCGAGGCCACCAGCGTCTACCGGGGGCTCACCGCCACGCTGACGCAGACCCTGCGCGACCCCTCCACCGCGCTGCACGCCGCCTGCGTGGCCCTGCGCGCGGCCGGCTCGGCCCTGCTCACCGCCGCCCAGCGCGCCGGGGACATCCGCTCCGACCTGACCGCCCTCGAGCTGTTCACCCTGGTCGGCGGCCTGGCCTGGAGCTGCGAGCAGGCCTCGGCGGCCGTCCCCGGCGGTGTCACCGTCGACCGGCTGCTGGCACTCACCCTCGACGGCCTCAGGGCGACCGACACAGCCCGCCGATCGGACTGATCCCGCCGGGCTCACAGAAGGTGTCGACGACGACGGGTGCGGTTCCGCCAGGATCGGCTGGTGGTCGACGAGCTTCCCGGCGGCCTGGTGATGCGCCATCCCCACGCCGGCGATCAGCGGCGTGTCCTTGAGCGGTACGCCAGTCTCTGCGCAGCGAAGGACGTTCCCTACGCCAGCGTGTTCACCGCGCCGGCAGAGCAGCCGTCCTGACAGCGGGGGATCACCGACAGCGCGTCACCGCGACCGGCGTCGAGATCGTTCGACGATCTCGACGCCGGTCCCGCCGCGCGGCACCCGGACACCGGGCGGATCTCACCTCTCGCCGGAGCGCGCCGCCACCCCCGTGCCACCCGCGGCCGTACCACGCGGCCACCCCCTCTCCGACATCGTTACGTATCGAAGTAACGTCACCACACGACGAAAAACGAAACGAAAAAGGTCGGCTCGACACCCGACGTAGCCGCCACTCCCCCGATTTCTGACGCCCGAGAAGGGAGGCTTATCGGGCGTCAGGATGTGGGGGAGTCCTGGTAGCTCTACGTATCCACCCCCGTCGTTCCGTTCCATTTTGTTTTGTTTCCGCAACGGAACGGAACGGAAGAGGGTGGGTGGCGATGATGATCGGCCCCCGCCCGACCCCGGACGAGATCGGGACGGAGGAACCCGTGGGGTACTGAGGCGTGGCCCTGGGCCGCGTCACCGTCCCGGGCGGTTCCTACTCCGGCGGGAGGACGAGACCGCGCCGCGCGAGGCCGGCCGCACCCTGTTCGACCCCGCCATGCCACCGGCGCGATCCGGTACCGCTCCCGCGCGCCGTCTGCCGGTAGCGCCCCGGCGGGGCGCCACGGGCCCGACGAAACGCGCGGCTGAACGCGTAGACCGAGCTGTACCCGACCGACCGGGCCACCACGTCCAGCGACTCCTCGGTGTCCCGCAGACGCAACGCCGCCAGATCCATCCGCCACCGGGTGAGGTAGACCCCCGGGCTCTGCCCGAGCGCGGCGGCGAACCGCCGGGCCAGCGTCGCCCGCGACACCACGACCACCCCGGCCAGGCTCGCGGTCGTCCAGGCCCGCGCCGGATCGGCGTGCAGCTCCCGCAGCGCGGCGGCGACCACCGGATCACCCAGCGCGCCCAGCCACGACGTCCGCGGACGGTCGGGGGCACCGGCGAGCCAGACCCGCAGCAGCTGCACGAGCAGAACATCGACGAGACGGTCCAGGACCACGGCACCGCCGATCCGCGGATCGGCCAACTCCCGACCCAGCAGCCGCACCGTGTCATCCAGGCCGGTCCCGCCGGGACACCCACGGATGTGGACGATCTCCGGCAGCAACCCCAGAACCTGCGTGGTGACCGCCGGATCATGGGTGTAGTGCGCACACAGGATGTGGGTGCGGACCGGACCCACACCGATCCGCACCGTCCCGTCACCGGCCCGTTCCCACGAGTCGGAGCGATGATCACCACCACGGGCCGCGATCCGCTCGTCACCGGCCAGCAGATGCTCCGTCCCGGTCGGGAGCAGGACGACGTCACCGGGCAGCAGCTCACGCGGCGGCTGCCCGGGCAGACCCAGCCAGGCGGTTCCCGCGGTCACGGCGTGGAACGCGGCCCCGCGGACGTCCCGCGCCCACCATCCCCACGACGACCCGGCCCTGATCCGGGCGGCGACCGTGCCACGCACCCCGGACACCGCGAGAACATCCGCCAGCAGATCCATGACAGCGACCCTAGCGAGTCAGACGGATATGAATCTGACTCACAGACGCATCGACCGGCGCATCACCGGCTCCCTACGGTCGTAGGCATGGAAATCGCCGGAAGCATCGCGCTCGTCACCGGAGCCAACCGCGGGATGGGCCGCCACTTCGTCACCCAGCTCCTCGACCGCGGCGCGGCCAAGGTCTACGCCACCGCCCGCACCCCCGAGACGATCACCAGCCGCCGGCCCGGAGTCGTCGCCCTGCCCCTGGACATCACCGACCCGGCGTCGATCACCACCGCGGCCGCCACCGCCACCGACGTCACCCTCATCGTCAACAACGCGGGGATCTCCACCCGCACCAACCTCGTCACCGGCGACCTGCCCGCGATCCACCGGGAGATCGAGACGAACTACTTCGGGCCGCTGCACGTCATACGCGCCTTCGCCCCCACCCTCGGACGCAACGGCGGCGGGGCGATCCTCACCATGCTCTCCGCCCTGTCCTGGATGTCCCACGACGGCGCCAACGCCTACGCGGCCGCCAAAGCGGCGGCCTGGAGCCTGACCAACGGTGTACGCCTCGAACTCGCCAGCCAGGGCACGCTGGTCAGCGGCCTGTTCGTCGGCTCCGTCGACACCGACATGATGGCCGGCTGGGACGTGCCGAAAAGCGACCCCGCCGCGGTGGTACGCACCGCGCTGGACGGCCTGGCCGCCGGCCGGCTCGAGATCCTCGCCGACGCGGGCACCGTCGCCCTCAAAGCGGCACTGAGCCAGGACCCCCGCGCCCTGTACCCGCAGCTGTCCACCCTCGGAACCACCTGAGGGATCCGCCCGGCCGGCGCGCCCACCGGGCGCGGCGCTCACCCGAGGGTCTTCACCACCGCGGGCGCCGCCCGGCGGATCACGATGTCACCATGGCCGGTGCGGGCATGCACGGCGACGGTGTCCTCGTCCGCGCCGGGCCCGTCGGTCTCGGTCAGCTCGTTACGGACCCGCCCGTGCCCGGACAGCAGATCCACCAGCGCCGCGGTGCCCGCCCGGATCCCGACCTCCAACCGGCCGTGACCGGAGGCGAGCGTGACCGTGCCGGCGGCGACCTCCCCGAGGTGGATCGCGGCGTGCCCGGTGCGGGCGTCGACGTCACCACCGGCCCGGTCGACGGTGATCGGCCCGGCGCCGCTGGCGACCCGCACCGGGCCGTCGACCTGCCCGAGGTGGATCTCCCCGCGGCCGGTCCGGACCCGCGCGCCGCCCACGACCCGCCCGATCCGCAGCGGACCGCGGGCGGTGGCGATGTCGGCGTCGCCGTCCACCCTCCCCACCGACACGGCGGCGTGAGAGGTTCGCAGCCGCAGGGCACCGGTCCACTCGACGCTCACCTCACCGGCGGCGTGCAGCTGGCAGTCCCCGAGCCGGCCGCTGGTGGTGAGGGCGGCCGCGGTGCGGGCCTCGACACCCGACCCGGCCGGCAGGCTGATCGTCACCTCCACCGCGCCACCGGCACCGAACAGCGACCGCACCCGCTGGACCGGGCCGCGGACCACCAGCCGGCCGTCGGTGTACTCGACGGTGGTCGCTTCGGCGGCCCGGGTGTCCTGGTCGCTGCCCGGGTCGCGGGGGTGGACTGTCACCACGGTGTCCGCGCGGTCCTGCGCGTCGATCCGGACGGTGCCAGCGCCCACGTCGAGCACGGCGCGGATCGGGGTCGGGGTGTCGAACGTCGCCATGGCAGGTCTCCTCATGAGGGGGGTGGGGGGACAGGTGTGTGGGAGGGGGTGGGTCGGCCGACGGGTCAGCGGACCCAGCCGCGGTAACGGTGCCCTCGCGGCGCCTCGGCACGCGGTGGCCTGACGGCAGCCGGATCGAGGGCGGTGGTGAGTGCCTGCACCAGCCAGGTGTTCACCGACAGGCCCGCCCGGGCGGCGGCCTCGTCGATGCGGGGTTTGAGATGCTCCGGCACCCGCAGCGTGACCCGCGCCGTGCGGCCGTCACCGGCACCCGGCACCTCCGCGCCCGGGCTCGGGCTCGGGCTCGTCGTGCCGGCCCCGGGCGGCACCGCGGGCCCGCCGGCGGCGCCCGCACCACCACCGGTGTCACCGGTGACGTCGTCACCTGGCCATGGTGACGTCACGACGAAATCGGGGTCGCTGCCCCGCAGCCGCACATCCACCGAACCGGGCGCCAGCTCGCAGCTGATCTCCTCCGCGGCGGCCGCGAGCGCCTCCAACAAGACAAGCCGGGCCGCCGACTCCAGGGGGGCGACGAGCCGTTCCGCCAGCGCCAGCGCCTCCTCTCCTCCCGCTTCCGCGGCGACGGCGAGGTCCCGGCGCAGACTGTCGACATACGACGCAAGCTCCATGACGCCATTGTGGCGTCACAGTGACGTCATTTGCAAGAGGGGTGTCGTCATCGGTCCCTGCCGTGGCACGATGAGCCGGTGCGTTCCGCGGCACACCACCTCGAAGTACCCCACCAGCTCCGCCCCGCCGCCGCATACCGTGGATTGGCGGCACTCGCGCTCGCCGTCGTCGCGTTGCTGCTCGCCGTCAGCGGACGCTACGGCTACCACCGCGACGAGCTGTACTTCATCGCCATCGGCGCCCATCCCGCCTTCGGCTACGTCGACCAGCCACCCCTGGCCCCACTGCTCGCCCACGCCCTCGACACCGCCCTGCACCACAGCCTGGTCGGGCTACGCACCCCCGCCGCGCTCGCCGGCGGCACCGTCGTCGCCCTCACCGGCCTGATCGCCCGCGAACTCGGCGCACCGCCACGCGCCCAACTGTTCGCCGCCGCCTGCATGACCGCCGGCGGCACCCTGACCGCGATCAGCCACCTCGCCACCACCTCGGTCTACGACCTGCTGTGCTGGACGGCGCTGAGCTGGCTGATCCTGCGCGGCCTACGCGACGACGGCCCGGTGTGGCTCGCCACCGGCGCCGTCGCCGGCCTCGCCCTGCAGAACAAGACCCTGCCCGCCTTCTACCTGTTCGCGCTCCTGATCGGCGTCCTCGCCGGCGGGCCCCGCGAGGTGCTGCGGTCGGGCTGGCTGGGGGCCGCCACCACGATCGCCGCCCTGGCGTGGTTCCCGAACCTCCTCTGGCAGGCGACCCACGGCTGGCCGCAGCTCACCCTCAGCCGCGCGATCGCCGCCGGGGCGTCGGGCACGAGCCAGCCACGCTGGCAGTTCCTCCCGATGCAGTTCCTGCTCCTCGGCCTACCCCTGGCCCCGGTGTGGATCACCGGGCTGATCCGCCTCGCCCGCTCCCCGTGGCGACTGTTCCCCCTCGCCTACGCCGTGCTGGTCGTGCTGTTCCTGGCGACCGGAGGCAAGCCCTACTACCTCGTCGGCATCTACCCGGTGCTGTTCGCCGCCGCCGCCGAACCCACCCTGCGCTGGGCGGCACACCACACCGCCCGGACCGCGCTCCTCGGTGCGGCCGTCGTGCTGTCGTTCGTACCATCCATGATCGTCACGCTGCCGATCGTGCCGGTGTCCGTCCTGCACGACACCCCGATCGCGGCGGTGAACTACGACGCGGGGGAAACCGTCGGCTGGCCCGCCTTCGCCGACACCGTCGCCGCGGTGGCACGTACCCAGCCGACCGGCACCGTCGTGGTCACCGCCAACTACGGCGAGGCCGGCGCGCTCCTCCGTTTCCGCCCGGACGTCGGACCCGTCCACGCCCGGCAGAACAGCCTGTGGGATCAAGGGCCACCCGCGGACACCGCGACCGGGGTCATCGTCATCGGTTTCACCCCACGCGACCGCGACCGCTGGTTCAGCGACTGCCACGAAGCCGCCCGCATCGACAACACCGTCGACGTCGACAACGACGAACAGGGCCGGCCCGTCGACGTCTGCGCCGGCCCCCGCCAGCCATGGTCCACGCTGTGGCCGCGGCTACGCCGCTACGGCTGACCCCACGCCGACGCGGCACCACACACATACACCGGCCGCCCGGCCGCCGCGGCGAAACTTCTCCCACCCACGACGGCCCAGGAAAGACAAAAGCAGGGAGGTTCACCCACTCCCCGCCACTTTCAAGATATAGCACACCGGGGGGCTTGCGGCAAGACCCGGGTCATGCCGCAGAATCTCCAGCCGAAGCCAGGACCCGCGGAAAAGGAACCGCGAAGCATCCGCGGATACACGGACACGCAGACGCGCGACCGACCTCCGCGACACATCTGGCCGAAACGGCACTCCCGGTGAATGAGGATTCATGATCGATGTGATAGTGGTGGGCGGCGGACCGACCGGACTGATGCTCGCCAGCGAACTGCGCCTACACGGCGTCGACGTGCGGATCCTCGAAAAGGACCCCGAACCGACCCCGGTCGTGCGCTCCCTCGGCCTGCACGCCCGCAGCATCGAGATCATGGACCAGCGTGGCCTGCTCGACCGGTTCCTCGCCCTCGGCACCCGACACCCCGTCGGCGGTTTCTTCGCCGGCATCAGCAAACCCGCACCCGACCAGCTCGACACCGCACACCCCTACGTCCTCGGTATCCCCCAGCCCACCACCGACCGCCTCCTCGCCGAACACGCCACCGCCCTCGGCGCCGACCTCCACCGCGGCCACGAACTGGTCGGACTCGACCAGAACGACGACACGGTCACCGCGCACCTGGCCGACGGCACCCACCTCCACGCCCGCTACCTCGTCGGCTGCGACGGCGGCCGCAGCACCGTCCGCAAACTGCTCGGCGTCGCCTTCCCAGGCGAACCCACCCGACACCAGACGCTCCTCGCCGAAGTGGAACTGACCGCCCCACCGGAAACAATCAACGCCATCGTGACCAAGGTCCGCGAAACCCACAAACGATTCGGCGCCGGCCCGCTGGGAAACGGGCTGTACCGCCTCATCGCACCCGCCGACGGCGTCGTCGAGGACCGCACCCCACCCACCCTCGACGAACTCAAACAGCGGATGCGCGCACTCGCCGGCACCGACTTCGGCGCACACTCACCCCGCTGGCTCTCCCGCTTCGGTGACGCCACCCGCCAGGCCGAGCACTACCGCACCGGCCGGGTCCTGCTCGCCGGCGACGCCGCGCACATCCACCCACCGACCGGCGGCCAGGGACTCAACCTCGGCGTGCAGGACGCGTTCAACCTCGGCTGGAAACTCGCCGCCACCATCAACGGCTGGGCACCAGCCGGACTGCTCGACACCTACCACACCGAACGACACCCGGTCGCCGCCGACGTCCTCACCAACACCCGCGCGCAGATGGAACTGATGTCCCTCGACCCCGGCCCGCGGGCGGTACGCCGACTCCTGACCGAACTGATGGACTTCGACGACGTCAACCGGCACCTCACCGAGAAAATCATCGCGATCGGAATCCGCTACGACTTCGGCGCCGGCCACCGGCTGCTCGGCCGGCGGATGCGCGACATCGCACTCAAACACGGCCGCCTCTACCCGCTGATGCACCACGGCCGCGGACTGCTCCTCGACCAGACCGGCCAGCTCTCCACCGCCGGCTGGACCGACCGTGTCGACCACGTCATCGACGTCAGCGACGAACTCGACGTCCCCGCCGCGCTCCTACGCCCCGACGGCCACATCGCCTGGGTCGGCGACGACCAGCACGACCTGCTCCACCACCTACCCACCTGGTTCGGCACCGACACCGGTCAGCCGAGAGCCCGCCCGAACCGCACCATCCTGTCCCGGACAGAACCATCCGGCTCCCACCCCAGACCCGAGTAGAAACGCATCGCCCGCGTGTTCACCGCCAGCACCCACAACACCGCGGACGTGCAACCAGCCGCACGCAGCCCACGAACCGCGGCCGCCATCAGACAACCCCCGACATCCCGCCCCCAGCAGGCCGGCAGAACATAGAACGCGGTGATCTCACCCACCCCCACCGCACCCAGATCCCCATCCCGCGCGGGACACAGCTCCACGAAACCGACGACAACCCCCGCATCGTCCGCGACCAGAACACCCCGCCCCGGCCATCCCGCCTGCCGCACCGCCTCGGCCCACCGGGGCACCCGCTGCGCCGGCCGCAGACCGTCGAGCAACGGCTGCGGCAACATCCCCCGATACCCGGCCCGCGACGACAGCACATGGACCCGCGCGATCCCCTCCACATCGGCCACCGCAGCCCGCCGGACATCCACCCGACGATCATCCCACCGAAGCGCCCACCGGCCAGCCCTGATCAATACACTCCATCGTCTCCTACGCGAGCAGCGCGACCACCCTGCGGACCACCGCGACCGCGCAGTACCCACACGGCCCAGGAGAGGCGGAGGCACCATGTCCGAGCCCGACCGGAGAACGCACACCCACGAGGTCATCACCAATGCGCTGGTGGGCCGATTGATCGCCGCACAGTTCCCCGCGTGGGCAAGCCTTCCTCTCCAACCGGTCCGCTCCACGGGCACTGACAACGCGATCTACCGCCTTGGCGTGGACCTGGCGGTACGGCTGCCCCGCACCCCCGCAGCGGCCGGGCAGACAGACAAGGAACACCACTGGCTGCCGCAGCTCGCGCCACTACTACCACTGGACATCCCGGTCCCACTCGCGACGGGTACACCCGGCGAGGGCTATCCCTGGCCCTGGTCGGTCCACCAGTGGCTGGAAGGCGAAGACCTACTCACCGAGCCCGCCGCCGACCCACACCGCCTGGCCATCGAACTGGGAAACTTCCTCACAGCCCTGCAACAGGCAGACTCCACCGGGGGACCACCGCCGTATGGGACACGGCCGTGCGCGCACCCCGCTGGCACGGCACGCCAGTATGGATCCACGGCGATCTCCTCCCCGGGAATCTACTCACCCACGCCGGCCGTCTACAGGCCGTCATCGACTTCGGCGGCCTGGGCGTGGGAGATCCGGCCTGCGACGCGATGGCCGCCTGGACCCTGCTGCCCGCCGAAGACCGCGAAGCGTTCCGAAACACGATCGGAGCCGATGACGCGACCTGGGCACGAGGCCGCGGCTGGGCGCTGTCCTTCGGACTCATCGCCCTGCCCCACTACCAGAACAGCAACCCCACCCTCGCCCGCATCGCCCGGCGCACCATCGACGAGGCCCTCACCGACCCATCGCGGCCACCGCTCAGCGACACCAGCGAAACTCACCCGGCGAAATCCAAACCCATGACCACCGATCATGCCGCGATACCGTCTCGCGACCACGTCGTGGACGCACTCGCCGACCTGCTGACCAGCACCCACCCGGACCGGATACTGCGCGTCGCGATCGACGGCCCGGACGCCACCGGCAAGACGACCCTGGCGGACGAGCTCGCCGCCACACCCCCGGCCCGGGACCGGCCCGTCATCCGCGCCAGTGTCGACGACTTCCACCAGCCCCGGGCCGTCCGCCACCGCCGCGGGTCCCTGTCCCCGGACGGCTACTTCCACGACGCGTTCGACTACACCGCCCTACGCCGCCTCCTCCTCGACCCACTCGGCCCGGATGGTGACCGGCGCTACCGCACCACCAGCCTCGACCATCACAGTGACGCCCCGCCCGAGGGCCCCACCCGCGCGGCGGCCGGCAACGCGGTGCTGATCGTCGACCCAGGACCACGCCGACGTGCTGATCGACCACGAACGCCCAGAAGCTCCCCGCGTTCTGCGCTGGCCAAGGCGACCAGGCCCCTGACCAGTCCGGCCACAGCCCTACCGGGCGGCGCGCCGCCCGGCCCCCGCCCGGCTGCGAGCCACCAGATCCGCGGCCGCCTCGGACCAGTCGGGCAGGTCGAAGGTGAACCCCGCGTCGAGCAGCCGGCCCGGCACCACCCGCCGGCTCTTCAGCAGCAGCTCGGTGTCGCTGCGCATCGCGAACGCCCCCAGCTCGGCCATCCACGCCGTCGCCGGCGACCCCACCCGCACCCCGACCGCCGACCGCAGACCCGCGACGAACTCCCGGTACGGCAGCGGGTTCGGCGACGCCAGATTCACCGGCCCCACCAGATCGTCACACTCCACCAGGAACATCACCGCCCGGGCGAAATCACGGTCGTGAATCCACGACATGTACTGCCGGCCCCCCGCCACCGGCCCACCGAGACCCAGACGGGTCCATCCGCCACAGCACGTCGAACGCGCCACCCCGGCCCGGAGCCATCACGATGCTCGTCCGCAGCGCCACTCGGCGGGTGGCCGGCGTCGCCGCCCGCGTCTGCGCGGCCTCCCACCGGCGGGCGATGTCGACGCTGAACGCCCAGTACGCCGGCACATCTTCCTCGCCACCACCGACAATTCCCGACGCCTCGTCGTTGGCCCGGTCGAAACCGTGCGCGTAGATCGTGGCGGTGCTCATCTGCAACCACACCCGCGGCGGACGGGCCGCCCCGGCGATCGCCGCCCCCACCACAGCCGCGGAATCCACCCGCGACGCCATCATCTCCGCCAGATTCGCCTTGGTGTACCGGCAGTTCGCACTGCGCCCGGCCAGGTTCACCACCGCATCCGCGCCATCCACCTCCGAATTTCCCTGTGGTGTTTTTAGGTTGTCAAGTGACTTTGAAGATCAAAATGCGGTGAGGCGCGCGGTCAACGTTGTTGATTATCTTGACGATGCGGGGCTACGGGCTGGCTGTCCGGTCGGGCTCGTGACCGGACAGCCAGCCCGCGAGCATGGTCAGGCCCCCGGTGGGCGCCGGCCGGAGATGACGGTGGCGCTCAGGTCCTCGCAAGTCGCGACCGTGGTGACGAGGCCGGCGCACCGGAACGTCTCCCCCGCCCGCGGCGCCTGGGCCCGGCTGGTCTCGACGAGCACACTCCCCCCGGGCGCCAACCAGGCCGTGGCCTCGGTGGCCACCCGGCGCAGCACGTCCAACCCGTCCGAACCACCGTCGAGGGCCTCGCGTGGCTCGTGGACCCGCGCCTCGGGGGGCAACAGCCCCAACCGGCCCGTCGGAACGTACGGGACGTTGGCCACCAGGAGGTCCACCCGCCCGCGCAACACCGACGGCAGCGCCGCGAAAAGATCACCGGTGTAGACCCGGGCCGGTGCCCGGGTGACCCGCGCCGGCCCGGTCAGGTTACGTCGGGCGCAGGCGACCGCGACCGGGTCGACGTCCGCCGCGTGCAGGTCGACCGGCCCGTCGACGGCGCCGGCGAGCGCCGCGCCGACCGCGCCCGACCCGCAGCACAGATCGACGACCATCCAGCCCGCCGCCGTCCGGGGCCGGTCCCCCACAGTCATCGCGGCGCTCAGGATCGCCGCGGCCCGGTGGACGAGGAACTCGGTGCGGCGGCGAGGGACGAACACCCGCTCGTCGACGGCGACCCGCAGGCCGCAGAACGACACCCAGCCCAGCACATGCTCCAACGGCAGCCCGGACACCCGGCGGGCGACCATCTCGGCGAGCTCGTCGGGTGTCCGCGCGGCGGACAGCAGCAGCGCGGCCTCCTCCTCGGCGAACACACAACCAGCCCCGCGCAGCCCCGCCACGACGGCCGACCGGTCAGGGCAGGAACACGACGAACCCGAGACAGCGAGCGAAGGAGAAGGCGCAGGAGACGACGAAGACGAAGACGAAGACGGAGAAACGATGGAACCCGACATGAGGACCTTCCGGAACACCGAGAGCGCACTGCACGGCGCACCGGTCCCGCGCACGGCGCCGCCCGGCGCCGGACGCCTCAGCGGGCGGCGCGGTGAGCGGGTCGGCCGGCGGATCTGGTGAACGCGCGAGGAGAGCGCCCAGCCTGCGACAGCGGGATCGGGCTCACCTCCCCGGATCGGGCGGCACCCGGGTCGCCTGACGACCCACGGCACCGGCACGGGCGCGGACACCGCCGGTGCCGGAAGGGCAGCCGATCCACCTCAGCGGCCTCGTCAGCGGCTCCAGCCGTCACCAGCGCGTTCTCAGGTCCCGTTCCTACCGCGTCCACCCCGCCGCGTCCACCCCGCGCGCACGGGTCACCCGCCGTTTCCCCGGCCGCCACCCGGGTCGCGCACGATCCACTTCGGGGTTCGTCCGGTAGAACCGGAGGCATGAGCTCGGCCGACGATCCCGGGACGACACCGGCAGACGACGATCCCAGCGCCACGACCCGGACAGGTGGTGTCCAGACCGCGCCATCACCGGCACCGCGGTGCGTCTTCCCCGGCTGCGAGCGGCCCACCGCACCCGCCGACCGGCCCGGACGGCCGCCGTCCTACTGCGACGACCCGGCCCACAACCGGCTCGCGGCCTACCGGCGTCGCCGCGACCTCGCCCGCCGGGAGAACACCCCACCCCTCGGCGGGGATCCGACGGCGGCCCACCCACCGGTCGCCCGGCCGATCGCCGCCGGACGGTTGCGCGCCGACGAGCTCGCCGCGCAGATCCGTGCGCTCGCCGCCGACCTGACCCGTTCCCTGGACGGCTTCTCCCGGGAGATGGCCGGCCTGGGTGATGTCGCCCGCGCCGAGGCGCAGGTCGAGGCGGCCGAAGCCGACGCCGCCGAACGGGTCGCGGAGGCGGTGGCCCGGGCGGTACGCGGCGAGCAGGCCGCCCGGGCCGAGCAGGCCGCCCGCGCCGAGGCCGAGGCGGTCGCCGCCGAAGCGGTCGCCGCCCTCGAGGACGCCGAGCGGCGCCTGGCCGCCGCCGAGACGGCGCACGCCGACGCGCTCGCCGCGGCCGTGGCGGCGTCCCACGCCGACGCCGAGACCCGCCTCGAGCAGGAACGGGCCCGCGCCGACGCCGAGATCGAGCGGGCCCGGCGGGAGGCGGCCACCGAGATCGGCCGGGTCCGCGCCGACGCCGAACGGGTCCGTGCCGAACTGAGCGCGGAGACCGACCGGCTCACCGTGGCGTTGCAGGCCGCGGAACGGGCCGCCGAGCGTGACGCGGCGGCCCTCGGCGAGCTGCGGGTGGACCGCGACCATCTGCGGGCCGACCGCGACCGGATCCGCGACGACGCCCGCCGCGAACGCGACGAACTGGTCCGCGCGCACGCCGACGCCCAGGCCGAGACCGCCCGGGTCCGCGCGGCCGCCGCCGAGGACCTCGAACGGGAACGGAGCAGCGCCGCCGACCAGCGGGAACGGGCCCGGGCCGAGGCGGCGTCCCGGCTGGCGGCCGAGCAGCAGGCCGCCGCCGAGCGGCTCGCCGTGCTCACCGACGCCCGCGCCGAGGCCCGGGTCCGCGCCGAACGCGCCGAACGGCAGGTCGACGAGCTCACCGCCGAGCTGCGCGCCGCCCGTACCCCACCCCCGGCCGAACCGGCGGTGGGGCCGCGGTGAACCGGGCGGCGCGCAGGCCCACGGGCGAAGGTCAGGCCGCCGGGTGCAGGGCGCGGGCGAACAGCGCCAGCGACCTCTCCCAGTGCCGCTCCGCCGCGGCCTCGTCGTACACCGGGAAGTCGACGAGCGCGAACCCGTGCCGAGCCGGGAGGATCTCCGTCTCGTAGTCCACCTTCGCCTCGTCCAGCGCCGCCACCAGCCGGGCGTGGTCAGCGGCGGTGTGGTGGGGGTCGTCGGTGGCGATCGCGATGTACAGCGCGGCGCGGATCCGGTCCGCCGCCAGGTACGGACTGGACGGATCGTCGCTGCCCAGCCCACCACCGTGGATCGACGCCGCCGCCGCGACCCGCTCCGGGTGCGCCGTCGCCGCGGTGAACGCCATCCGGCCGCCGATGCAGTAGCCGATGGTCCCCACCGGGCCGTCCAGCGCGCCCGGCTCACCGGCCAGGACGTCCAGCAGTGCGCCGGTGTCGGCCATCACCCGCGGCGGGGTCGCCTGGGAGGTGACCCGGCCCAGCCAGGCGCGCTGCTCCGGATCGGCGAAGTCGATCTTCGCCGGTGGCGTCGCGTCGGCCCCCGCGCGGTGGAACACGTTCGGCACCGCCACCAGGTAGCCCGCCGACGCCAGCCGCGCCGCCATCCGATGCACCGTGTCCCGGACGCCGTAGGCGTCCGGGTACATGATCACAACCGGGGCCGGAGCCCCGCCCTCGGGGGCGTGGAGATAGACGTCCATCGGCCCGTCTGCCGTCGGGACGTCACGTCGGGACACCGCCATCGGATCACCTTTCACTCGCACCGGCCGCCGACACGACGGCCTGGACAAAGCATTCACCAGCCCCCCTCGGCGGCGTCGAGGAGGGCACGGGCGGCCAGGGCGACACCGGAGGCCGGGAGGGGCCCGCCCGGCCGGTACGGCGCGGCGGGCGACGGCCCGCGCCTCGGCGGGAACGGAGGATCCGCTCCTGTTACGCTCCTTGCGGAGCGGAGCCTCCGCTCCGCAAGCCTGGAGGGTCCATGATCCAACCCGCCCGCAGAACCCACCACCAGGTCACGTTCGCCGTGCTCGCACTCGCGGTGGCCACCTACGCGCTCCTGCAGTCCCTGGTCAACCCCGTACTACCGACGATCATGGTCGCCCTGCACACCAACCAGACCACGGTCACCTGGGTACTGACCGCCTACCTGCTCTCCGCGTCGATCTTCACCCCGATCATGGGCCGCATCGGAGACAGCGTCGGCAAGAAGAAAATGCTGCTGGTCGCCCTGGCCGCCCTCGCGATCGGCTCAGCCCTGGCCGCCCTCGCCACCGGAATCACCCTGATGATCATCGCTCGGGTGATCCAGGGGGTGGGCGGAGGCGTCCTCCCGCTGGCGTTCGGCATCGTGCGCGACGAGCTACCCCCCACCAAGGTCTCCAGCGCCATCGGGGTCCTGGCCGCACTGACCGCGGTGGGCGCCGGCCTCGGCCTGGTCCTCGCCGGGCCGATCGTCGACCTGCTGGACTACCACTGGCTGTTCTGGGTTCCCCTGATCATGATCCTGATCGCCGCCGCGGCCGCCGTCGTGTTCATCCCCGAATCCGCCATCCGCACCCCCACGCGCATCAGCATCCCGCCGGCGCTGCTGCTGTCCGCCTGGCTGGTCTGCCTACTGCTCGGCCTGTCCGAAGGCCCGGACTGGGGCTGGACCTCCGGCGCGGTGATCGCCCTGCTCGTCGGCGCCGTGCTGCTCGGCGCGACCTGGGCCCTCGTCGAGGCCCGCTCCGCCGCCCCCCTCATCGACATGACCATGATGCGCCTGCCGGCGGTCTGGACCGCCAACCTCGTCGCCCTGCTCGTCGGCGTCGGAATGTACGCCTTCATGGCCTTCCTGCCGCAGTTCGTCCAGACACCCCCCTCCGCCGGATACGGCTTCGGAGCGACCATCACCGAATCCGGGCTGATCCTGCTGCCCCTCAGCGTGACCATGTTCATCGTTGGTATCGCCTCCGGCCCGCTCGCCGCCCGCTTCGGCGCCAAGGCGGTCGTCGTCACCGGCGCCGCGGTCACGATCGCCTCGTTCTCCCTGCTCGCCTTCGCCCACGACGACAAATGGGAGCTCTACATCGCCGCCGCGGTGATGGGCATCGGCATCGGCCTGACCTTCTCCGCCATGGCCAGTCTCATCGTCGAATCCGTCCCCGCCACCCAGACCGGCGTCGCCTCGGGCATGAACGCCAACATCCGGACCATCGGCGGCTCCATCGGCGCCGCGCTGATGGCCACCGTCGTCACCTCCGGCGCCGCGCCCGGCGGCCTGCCCCGGGAGGCCGGCTACACCCACGGCTTCCTCATGCTCGCCGGCGCCACCGTGCTCGCCCTGCTCGCGGCCCTGGCCATCCCCGCCGCCCGGCGCGGCCACCCGGCGACCGCCGAGGACCTGCCGCACCCCGAACTCGGGCTGGTCCCCGGCGGCACCCTGCTCGGAGCCGACCCGGAATGAGCAGACCCGCGCTACGCCGACCAGACCCGGACTGTCCGGTCAACCACGATCCGTCGGCTCACCCGGTTAGGGTGATAGCCCGATGATCGGGTGACGATTCTGAGGCGGACTCGACTGTGATCTCCACGGCGACCGGCGGTGCCAACCGGAACACCGGGGACGGCACCGCCACCGAGGCGGGTCCACGGCTGCGCCGCGACGCCGCCGCCAACCGCCAACGCCTCATCACCACCGCCATCGAGGTCTTCAACGACGAGGGCATCGAGGCCGGCGTCGAACACATCGCCCAACGCGCCGGCCTCGGGATCGGCACCCTCTACCGCCACTTCCCCACCAAACAGGCCCTCATCGAACACCTGATCCACGCCATCCTCACCGAGATGGGCGGAGCCGCCGACACCGCCCGGGCCACCCCCGACGGACACGGCCTGGAACGCTACGTCCGCGCGGTCGCCAACACCATGGCCGCCCACCGCGGCTGCCTCGCCCGGCTGTGGGAACGCGCCCCCGCCCCCGAACAGGCCAAGATGCGCCAGGCCGCCGCCGACCTGCTCCACGACGCCCAGCAGGCCGGCGCCATCCGCGACGACGTCACACTCACCGATGTCCTGATGACCCTGCGCTCACTGCGCGGAATCGTCGAGGCACCCGCCGGCGACGACGACCCCGCCCCGGCCTGCCAGCGTCACCTCGACTTCATCTTCGCCGGGATGCGTCCCACCCGAAGCCAGCCGGCCGCCGGCACCGGATCCGGGCCCGGTGGCACCGCGCGTCCAGGCGTGTCTAAGCAGCCGACCGTCACCTGATTCGACATACGATCTAACTCCTGGTAATGATCGGGAGAGGCTGTCTGATCATGATGCGCGAAGTACAGGAACGGACAAGCCCCGCACCCGACCCCTCGGCCACCGTCCCACCACCCCGCACCCACCCCACGGGCGAGCAGCCACCCCACCCCGCACCCACCGGGCCGCCACCCGCGCCGGCAGCCGCCACCGGGACGACCACCCCGGCGCACGACCCCGTCGCCAAGGCCGCCAGCCGCTACCGGCGCAGCCGCCGCCTGACCGGCATCACCATCGGCGCCCTTCTCCTCACCCCCGGCTGGACACTGGCAGCCGTCGTCGCCACCCGCTACCTCACCGGAACCCACCTGGGCACCCCCTGGTACACCACCACCATCGCCCTGGCCGCCACCGGCACACTCATCCACACCCTGATCTTCGCCAGTCCGACCGGAGCCCTGCTCCGAGAACGCCCCCCTTACGACCGGGTCGACGACCTCGCCTACCACTACCTACGCGTAGGCCACGCCGCCAGCACCGAAAGCACCACCCCACCCACCCCCGAACTCCTCACCGCCGCCGGCCGAGCCGCCCGCCGGCTGAGCGTCACCTGCCCCCACAGCGCCTCCCGCCTCAAAGCGGCGATGCTCGCCCAGCGCTACTTCGACACCGCCGCCAGCACCACCGCACCAGGCCGGCCGCCCAGCGCCACCGACCTCGCCGAAACCCTCGAGACCACCCACCGCCTCCTCACCTCCCTACGCCCCGTCTGACCACTCGACACCACCCGAGTCGCCACCGAGGGAACACGGCGGCCGTCGATCATGAGGTTCCGCGGAACCCCCACTCCCTACACGACAGCCATCGACCCATATAAAGATCATATGAATATGATGGTCAAATGGGTATCGAGGACATACGCGAGCCGACCTTCCTGGTCCTCGCGGCTCTCGCGGACGGGGCCAAACACGGATACGCGTTGATCCAGGAGGTCGACGCCATCTCCGACGGCCGGGTGACCCTACGAGCCGGCACCCTCTACGCGGCCCTCAGCCGGCTCGCCGACCAGGGGCTGGTACGCCGGACCGGCGAAGAGGTCGTCGACGGTCGCCTGCGGCGCTACTACGACCTCACCGACGCCGGCGCCGAGGTTCTCACCGAACAGGCCGCCCGGCTGCGCGCGAACGCCGCCGAGGCCGACCGCCGGCTACGCTCACGGACCCGGCCGCGCGCGGCACAGGCATGACAGCCCCGCACCTCGAGAGCGCCTACCGCCGACTGCTGCGGTGCTACCCCCGCAGCTGGCGGCAGGCGAACGAAGACGAAGTCCTCGCCACCCTGCTGGACATCGCGGACGCCCGCGGACGCACCGGACCGAGCCCCGTCGACGCCGCGGACCTCATCGTGCACGGCCTCGCCGCCCGCTTTGGTGTCACACTCGGCCTGATACCCGCAGCGGTTCGGCACCGCATCGCGATCCTGGCGCTGGCCTCCACTGCCACGCTGTCGATGTTCCTGCTCGTCGTCGCCGAAGTACTGCCCGAACCGTTCCCGGACAACCACGGCTACGAGCCGTCCAGCACCGGCCTGACCTTCGGCCCCTTCGTCACTCTCGGCGTTGTCATCTACCCGATCCCGGTCCTCGCGTTCACCGCCGCCGCACTCGGCGCCCGCCGGGTCGCCCGCGGACTGCTGGGGATCACCTGCCTCGCGGTGTGTGCGGTGGTGCCGGCGGCCGCGCACACCGCCGCCGAACGGCCACAGATGTACCTGCTCATGGTCCTGGGCCTGCTCGCCGGAATGGCTGCCGCCGGCATGCCACCAGCAGTCCGCCGCCGCGACCTCTTCACCGCCGCGGCCGCGTTCGTCCTGCTCCTGTCCATCGCGACCGCCCGCAGCGCGCTGTTCCTGCACCGGACGTACATCGGCGCCAGCTGGAACTGGCCGTTGACCGCCTACCGCTCCCCAGGCGGACTCCTCGACACCGTCGAGATGGTCGTGCCGGCCACCGTCGCCGTCGCCGCCCTCGTGGCGACCGCGGCCAGCCCGCGACGACCCGGCTGGGTCGTGACAACCTTTGTGATCGGTGGAACATGGTCACTGATGCCGGTCGCGCATTCACTCCGCTACGGCCGCTGGGGCCGGGAGGACAACGTCACCGGAGCGACGTTCGCCCTCGCGTTCAGCCTCATCACCGTGGCGGCCGTCATCGACCTTTTCCGCGTCGCCGGGCTACGCGTCGTGTGGCGCTCGGACCCGCCAAGCCGCTGACCCCGGCCGTCACTAGCGGCGCGCTGCGGCCGACGAACCGTGGGTCCCTCCCGGCCAGGTGGAATGGATCCATCGGAAATGAAACAAGATCACAACGGGCCGGCGGCGACGTCAACACTGTTGACTATCTTGGTGAGTGACGGTTCCCCGCCGCGGGCGACTCACCAGAGCGCCTGGTCGAGGCGATGTTCGACGCGGCGGCCAACGGCCTGGTGGCCCCCCTCGGCCCGCGCGCTGGACCTGCCCGGCATCCTCAACCTGCGTGACGTCGGCGACTACCCGACCCGCCACATCGTCGACGCCTTCGTGCGTTCGGGCCTGCGCTGAGTTTCAGGGCCTCGCCGAGGTTCAGGCCCGCGCCACGGGGCCGGGCAGCAGATCCGCGCTGCCCCCGGGGCCGACGGCGGCGCGGACGTCGGCCGGGCCCACCGGCTCACCGCACTGCGAGCAGGTGGGCACCGTGTGGAACACCTCGCCGCAGCCGCGGTGCCGCACAATCACCGGCGGGCCCGCGGGCGCGGCGTGCCGGTCGCCCCACTGCCGCATCGCGGACAGCACCGGCCACAGGTCGCGGCCCTTGTCGGTGAGCCGGTAGTCGTAGCGCGGCGGGTGTTCCCGGTAGGCGGTCCTGGTCAGAACGCCGGCCTCGACCAGGCCGGCGAGGCGCTGGGTGAGCACGTTGCGGGAGATCCCGAGCCGGCGCTGGAAGTCGTCGAAGCGGCTCACCCCCAGGAAGGCGTCGCGCAGGATCAGCATCGTCCACCACTCGCCGACGACCTCGAGGCACTGCGCCACCGAGCAGTTCATGTCCGCGAAGCTCTTGCGCTCCATGCCCCCACGCTAGTCAGTTGCGTGATGGAACGCCAGCGCCCTATGGTCAGTTGCATGACAGAACTCCTGCTGGACCGGGGCGTCTCGCCCGCACGGCGCCGCGAGGCGTCCGGGCGCGAGGTTCTGCTGATCGTCTGCACGGGCGTGATCCTGGCGAGCCTCGACCTGTTCATCGTCAACGTCGCGCTGCCGCAGATCGCCCACGATCTCGGCGAGACCGACCTGAGCCGGCTGTCCTGGGTGCTCAACGGGTACGCGGTCGTCTACGCGGCGCTGCTCGTCTTCTTCGGCCGGCTCGCCGACCGCTACCGCCGCGACCTCGGCTTCCTGCTCGGTGCCGCGGTGTTCACCGTCGCGTCGGCGGCCTGCGCGGCGGCCACCAGCGTCGACATGCTGATCGGCTTCCGGCTCGTGCAGGCCGCCGGGGCCGCGCTGGTCACCCCCACCTCACTCGCCCTGGTGCTCGCCGCGCACGAACCCGCGCGCCGCCAGGGCGCCGTGCGCACCTGGACCGCCGTCGGCGGGATGTCGGCGGCGATCGGCCCGGTCGTCGGCGGGCTGCTCGTCGCCGCCAGCTGGCGCTGGGCGTTCCTGGTCAACGTCCCGGTCGGGCTCGCCGCCCTCGTCGTCGGCTGGCGCCGGCTGCCGCGGCTGGCCGGACAGCCCACCGAGCGGCCCGACGCCGTCGGCGTGCTGCTGGCCACCGGCGGCGTCGGCCTGCTGACCGCCGGGCTGGTCCGCGGCCCGGACTGGGGCTGGTCCTCGGCGGCCCTGGTCGGCTCGCTCGGCGGCGGGGCCGTCCTGCTCGTACTGTTCGCCGCGCACTGCGCGACCAGCCGCAACCCGCTGGTGCACCCGTCCCTGTTCGCCTCCCGACAGTTCACCGGCGCCTCGGTCGTCGCGCTGTTCTTCTCCGCCTCCTTCGGCGCGATGCTGCTGTCGATCGTGCTCTGGGAGCAGGGCCAGTGGGGCTGGTCCGCGCTGCGGGCCGGCCTGGCCATGGCGCCCGGGCCGTTCATGGTCCCGCTCATCTCGTTCGGCCTCACCGGCCGGCTGATCGCCCGCTACGGGCCGGCGAGCGTCATCGGGCTGGGCAGCGCCGTCTTCGGCGCCGGGATCGCCTGGTGGGCGCTCGCGATCACCACCGAGCCGAACTACGTCTCCGGCGTGCTCGGCGGCATGATCCTCACCGGGATCGGCGTCGGCCTGACCCTGCCCACCATGATGTCGACGGCCGCCGGATCACTGCCCCCGCAGTCGTTCGCGACCGGCTCCGCGGTTGTCAACATGGTGCGCCAGACCGGCATCGCCCTCGGTGTCGCCCTCACCATCGCGGTGCTCGGCGAGTCGTCGGTGGGCAGCGGCATCCCGCTGCACCTGTTCACCCGGGTCTGGTGGGTCACCGCCGCCCTGTCGTTCGCCGCGATCGTGCCCGCCGTGGCCCTCCTGCGCCGCCCGGCCCGCGCCGACTGAGCACCCCGGCGCGGTGCGCCGCCGCCGGTCACCACCAGCTCCACAACGGGTCGACGGCGGCGGTCGACCGGTGGCGTCCGGGGCCGCGAACCGGTTGACTTCAGATCGTCGGGCCGGTGTGGGCCCGGTGCCGGCGGTGGTCCGGTCGCACCGGCGACTCGCCCGCGGTGGACGGCTGCCGGCCGTGTCCGATCGCCACGCCGTCGCGCGTGGCGTCTGGTGTGAGGAGCCGGTCCGTGCCCGAAGCCCCGTCCCGCGTCGCGATCGTCACCGGAGCGGCCCGCGGCATCGGTGCCGCCATCGCGCAGCGCCTGGCCCGCGACGGCCTGGCGGTGGCCGTGCTCGACCTCGAGGAGTCGGCGGCCAAGACCACCGTGGACGCGATCGCGGCCGCCGGAGGGAAGGCGATCGCGATCGGCGCCGACGTGTCGGACGCCGCCGCGGTCGACGCGGCCGTCGCCCGGGTGGCCGCCGAGCTCGGCGCGCCGACGGTGCTGGTCAACAACGCCGGCATCACCCGCGACAACATGCTGTTCAAGATGACCGAGGGCGACTGGGACGCGGTCATGGGCGTCCACCTGCGCGGCTCGTTCCTGACCGCCCGGGCCACCCAGAAGTACATGGTGGACGCGAAGTGGGGCCGAATCGTCAACCTGTCCAGCATCTCCGCGCTGGGCAACCGCGGTCAGGCGAACTACTCCGCCGCCAAGGCCGGCCTGCAGGGCTTCACCAAGACGCTGGCGATCGAGCTGGGCAAGTTCGGCATCACGGTGAACTGCGTGGCGCCCGGGTTCATCGTCAGCGACATGACGCGGGCGACCGCCGAGCGCCTGGGTGTCGGCTGGGAGGACTACCTGGCCGCGGCGAAGTCGAAGATTCCCGTCGCCCGGCCGGGCGAGGTCGACGACATCGCCCACGCCGTGTCGTTCTTCGTCGGTGAGGGCGCCGGTTTCGTCTCCGGCCAGGTTCTCTACGTCGCCGGCGGCCCGAAGGCCTGAGCCCGCGGGCCGCCACCGTTCGTTCCGCCGCGGTCACAGCCGCGGGCTCAGGGTTCAGCCGGGGCCGGAGCCGTCACCGCCGTCCGCAAGGATGGACGCCGGGCCGGACAGGGGCCGCAGCGAGCTCGCGGAGGGGAACGGCGTGAACGGGCACGACGAGGACGGCACCGGCGGGCACCACGGGCACGGGCGTCCGCACGGGCACGACAGCGGGCTCGGCGACAACGGGCTCGATCTCGAGCACGGCGGCGGGTCGCTGCGCGACCTGCTCGCCGGGGCCCTGGCCCGCCCGGTGTCGCTGGTGCGCACCCGGCCCAAGCGGCCCCCGACGCCCACCCCCGAGCAGGTCCGCTCCGGGCAGGTCGTCGCCTGCCACGTCTACGCCGACGGCCAGCGGGTCCCCGACGGGTCGAACCTGCTGACCGCCGCGCACATCGCCCGCCGCCACCACGGCGCGTTCGCCTGGCTGGGCCTGTTCGAGCCCACCGACGCCGAGCTGGAGTCCATCGCCGACATCTACGGCCTGCCCGCGCTCGCCGTGGAGGACGCCGTCGTCGCCCACCAGCGACCCAAGATCGAACGGTACGGCAGCACCCTGTTCGTGGTGCTCAAGACCGCCTGCTACGTCGAGCACGGCGAGCTGACCGCGGACACCGAGGTCGTCGTCACCGGCGAGGTGATGGTCTTCATCGGCTCCGACTTCGTCGTCACCGTCCGCCACGGCAACCACGGTGGGCTCCAGCAGCTGCGCGGCGAGCTGGAGGGCCGTCCGGAGATGCTGCGCCACGGGCCGTCGGCGGTGCTGCACGGGGTGTGCGACCGGGTCGTCGACGACTACCTGGCGGTCGTCGACCGCATCGAGGCCGACGTGGACACCGCCGAGGCGTCGGTGTTCGAACGCTCCGCGCGGCCGTCGGTGGAGAAGCTCTACCAGCTCAAGCGGGAGATCCTCGAGTTCAAGCACGCGGTGACCCCGCTGACCGCCCCGCTGCGGTCGTTGTCCGACACCGCCCTGCCGATGATCGACCCGCACGTGCGCGACCACTTCCGGGACGTCTTCGACCACCTCGTGCAGGCCACCCAGCGGATCACCCACCTCGACGAGCTGCTCTCCTCGATCCTGCAGGCGACGCTGACCCAGGTGACCATCGCGCAGAACGAGGACATGCGCAGGATCAGCGCCTGGGTGGCGATCGGGGCCGTGCCGACCGCCGTCGCCGGGATCTACGGGATGAACTTCGACCACATGCCCGAGCTGCGGCAGGTCTGGGGCTACCCGGCCGTGCTGGTGACGATCGCGCTCGCCTGCCTGTTCCTGTACCGGGCGTTCCGCCGCAACGGCTGGCTCTGACCCCGGCGCCTCTGACCCCGGCGCGGGGTGTGTGCCGCACCGGCCTGGGCATGCCGTAGCGGGGAGGTGGTGCCCATGGCGCGTCCGGCGTCACCCCTGGGCCCACCGATCGAGGTGGTGGAACCGGACCCCGCGGTGGCCGACCTGCTCGGGGTGCTGCGCCGCCACCTCGGCATGGATCTCGCCTGGCTGGGCCGGGTCGAGGGCGACCTGCTGGTGCTGCAGGTCGTCAACGGTGACGCCGCCGGCTTCGGTCTCGCGCCGGGCAGCACCATCCGCCGCGAGGCGGCCCTCTACACCCAGGTGCTCGCCCACGACCAGCCGGTCATCGTCCCCGACACCCACCGCGACCCGCGGACCGCCGCCGCGGGCACCGTCCGGGCGCTGGGCATCGGGGCGTACGCGGCGACGCCGGTCTACGACAACGACAACGACATCTACGGCATCCTCGGCTGCCTCGCCCATCAGCCCCATCCGCAGCTACGGGAACGCGAAGGCCGGTTCCTCAGCCTGCTGGCCGCGTTCCTCAGCGACGCCGTCATCGATCTGCACCGGGTGTGGGAGACCCGCAGCCGGGTCTCCCGGGTGATCAACGATCTGATCGACGCCGGTGGCCCGCAGATCGTCTTCCAGCCGGTCGTCGACCTCACCGAGGGCCGCGTGGTGGGAGTCGAGGCCCTCTCCCGTTTCCCGGGGTCGACCGACGACCCGGAGGGCTGGTATGCCGTGGCCAGCAGCGTCGGCCTGGGCACGGACCTGGAGCTGGTGGCCATCCGGCGCGCGTTGACCGTGCTGTCCGAGCTGCCCCGCCCGGTCACCCTCGCGGTGAACGCCTCGCCGGCCACCATCACCTCCGGTCTGATCGGCCTGCTGGCCTCGTTCCCGGCGTGCGAGCGGCTGATCGTCGAGATCACCGAGCACGAGTACTTCAGTGCCGACCCGGTGGTCATGCGTGGCGTCCACGCGCTGCGCGCGCTCGGCGTCCAGATCGCGGTGGACGACATCGGCACCGGCTACGCCGGCCTCGAACAGCTCATCCATCTGCGACCCGAGATCGTGAAACTCGACTACCTGATCACCCACGGGATGGACCACGACCCGGCCCGGCGTGCCGTCGCCGCCGCCATCGTGGACGTCACCGCGGAGATCGGCGGCTGCGTGATCGCCGAGGGTATCGAGAACGCCGCCGAGCTGCGGGTCGCCATCGACGTCGGCGTCGACTTCGGCCAGGGCTACCTGCTCGGCGCACCCGCGCGCAGCGCCCGCGCCGCCTGCGCCCCGGCCGTCGCCCTCGCCGACCGCCGCGGCTGACCCCCGCCGTCCAGCGGCCGGTTCAGGGGTGGCCGGTCTCCGGCAGGTCGACGGTGTTGCGCCGGTGGTGGATCTTCCAGCCGTCCGGGGTGCGGATGTGCCGGCTGTGGTGGTGGCCGAACCAGATGACGCGGGTCAGCCCGTCGTCCTGGGTGCGGCCGACTCCGTAGAGCGCGGTGGAACGGGCGGTGTCACCGTCGACGGTGACCCGCGGATTGATCTCCATGTGGACCACCGCCGGCGGGTTCTTCGCCATCACCGCGGCCAGCATCTCCCTGATCGCGGTCCGCCCGAGCGCCGTCCGGCCCGAGCTCATCTCGAACTCGCCGTCCTGCGCCCACAGTTCCGCCCAGGCGTCGAGGTCACGGGCGTCGAGCAGCTCGCCGTAGTCGATCAGACTCTGCCGGATCTCCTCCCGGTCCTCCAGCAGCCGCACGCGCTCTTCGAGGCTCATCTCGCTTCGACTCATGGCGAGTAGCTTGGCCTGAGAATTTACACTCAGTCAAGATAATCTCCGCGGCGGCCCGCCCGCGCGCCCCGGCGGGAGGTTCCCGCGCCCGGCCCGCGGGGCCCACGAGGCCCGCGGCCGATCGCGGCGGCGGATACGCGCCGAAAGGAAGCCCGTCGCGTCTTCGGCGGTGAACCTCCATTTCCCGGTACGAGGCCGGGGTTCCACCAGGGGCGCACGTTACTTTCTGCCGGAACAAAGTCACGACAGTTCCCGGTGAGCTCCTGGATAGCACGGTGATTCGGCCGGTGATGCCGTGCCGACCGTTCCCGACCCGGCAAACAGGGAGCAGCCATGAGAAAACTGGCACAACGCACGGCCCGGTGTCTCGGCGTACTCGCCGTCGCCGGCGGCGTGGCACTGGCGACCACGACACCCGCCACCGCGGCGGCGCCGAACATCGCGGTCGGCCTCCGGGCGAGCGGGGCCGTTCCCAGCGGCCCGGCCGTCGTCAGTACCTTCCCCGGTACCCCGCAGAACCACCGGGTGGGCCTCAGCATCCCGTCGCTGATCAGCGTCGGCGTCATCGACACCGCCGCGGGCCCGACCAGCGCCAGCGCGACGGTCGGCGGCGTCTCCGCCGGCCTGTCGGGGGTCGCGACCGTGAGCGTCGACTCGATCAGGTCGGGCTGTGTCTACAACCCCTCCACCGGAACGGTGACCGGGAGTACCGCCATCACGAACGCGCGGATCGCGCTGCTCGGAATACCGGTCCTGATCCAGCCGAACCCGGCACCGGACACCACCATCGCCCTGCCCGGCGGCCTGGGAACGCTGCTCCTCAACCACCAGACCCTCACCCCCGACGGCACGCTGACGGTCGACGCGGTGTCGGTCAGTCTGCTCGGAGGTCTCGAGAGCGCGGTCGTCGCGACGTCGGTCTGCAACAAGGCCGCGCTGTCCTAGCGTCGGAGGCCATCGCGAGCTTCTGAGCCCGACGACCCGACGGCCGCGACCTTCGCGTGCGAGGTCGCGGCCGTCGGGCCGTACTAGCCGTGGGTCTGTTCGACCGGCGTCGTGGTCACCGGTGGTCGGCCCACCCTTTCGCCCGCGCCGACCTGGCAGTGCAACGACGCCGGCGGCGGCTTGCCGTGGAACAGCCGATGGACGTGCCGGTGTATCACGTAGCCGGCGCGCATCACGATGAGCCACTCGGTCGCGATGGCTGATCTTCGCCTCCCGTCGGGGTACCGGTGACCGCGACGGCGCCGACCTGGCGAAGGATGGTGAGCCGGTCGGGGAGCACCGAGTAGTTCACGATCTGACCGTCGCGGAAGGTGATGAGGCTGACGCTGGTCGCGTCGATGCGCCTACCGGTCGCGGGCGCGCCGAACAGCTCACCCTGGTGCGTTCCTTCGATCCGCCAGAAGACCACCACCCGGTTGTCCTCGGCGACCAGCTCCGTCACCGTGCTGCGCACGTCCGGAACGGACGCGCGCAGCCACTCGACGTGCTCACGGAAACCGGCACGGCCGATGGACCAGCCGGCGTGCCGGCGGGTGGCGTCGTCCGCGTCGTCCGCGACGAACGTCTCCAGCAGTTCCACCTTTCCCTGGTTGACGACGTCCTCGTAGAGGCGGCGCGCGATGTCCTTGTTGGCCTCTGTGCCCATGGCGTTCCTTTCCTGGCCGGGCGGGCGGCAGTGCTTCGCCCACCTACCGCGGCGGCTCGCCGTGGTAGGTGGGCGGCAGCAGGATTCCGTTCGAGGCGGTGAGCCCGCCGTCGACGGGGATGGTGACGCCGGTGACGTACGACGCCGCCGGTGACGCCAGGAACCAGATGACCTCGGCCTGTTCGCGGGCCTGAGCCCAGCGCTGCATCGGGATCCGTCGGGTCAGCGCCGCGGCGAGGACCGGGTCGGCGCGCTGACCGGCGGTGCGGGGTGTCTCGGTGAGACCGGGGGCGACCGCGTTGATCCGGATGCCCTCGAAGGCGTAGTCGAGCGCGGCGGAGCGCACCAGGTTGTTCGCCGCGGCCTTCGTGGTGTTGTAGGCCCAGGTGTAGGGATCGCCCCGCAGCCCGGCGCCGGAGGATGTCACGACGATCGCCCCGCCGCCGGTGGCCCGCAGTGCCGGGACGGCGGCGCGGATCCCCAGCACCAGGCCACGGACGTTCACCGCGTAGATCGCATCAAGGCTTTCGACGGCTCCCGGTGCCTCGATCGGTGGGGCGCCCCCGAGGCCGGCGTTCAGCACAGCGGCGTCGAGGCGGCCGAAGCGTTCGACGGCCAGGGCCACCATCGCCTCGTTGGCCGCCGGGTCGCCCGCGTCACCCACGAGGGTGACGACGTCAGGGTGCCCGGCGAGCTTGCCCAATCCCTCCTCGGACACGTCGGACGCGACGACCCCGAACCCGCGCTGCGCGAACAGTTCGACGCACGCCGCTCCGATCCCGGCTGCGGCGCCGGTGACGACGACGGATCCGCTGACCATGCCGGCTCCTCCTCCCCGCACGTTTCTCGGCTGTGGGCGCAGGGGTCAGTAGCCGGCGTCGACGTCGACGACGCCGTGCAGCGGCCGACCCGTGCGCCAACGGCGCAGGTTGTCGGCGAAGAGGCCGAAACCGCGGTTGAGGCCGCCGGGAGCCGACCAGGACACGTGCGGCAGGATCCGGACCCGGGGGTCGTGGCGCAGCGGATGGTCGGCCGGCAGCGGTTCGGGGTCGGTGACGTCCAGGCTGGCACGCGACACCGTCCCGGCGGCCAGCGCCCGGACCAGCGCGTCGGTGTCGACGATCCGGCCCCGGGCGACGTTGACCAGGTGCAGGCCGGGCTTGGTGACGGCGAACGCCGCGTCGTCCAGCAGCCGGTCGGTGTCCGGCGTCAGTGGGGCGGCCACGACGAGGTGGTCCGCCGCGCCGAGCAGCTCGGGCAGGGTGCGCACCACGGTCACGGCGGGCTGTTCGGCCGGGCGTCCGCTGCGGCGCAGGGCCAGCAGCCGCGTGTCGAACCCGTCCAGCCGGCGGCCCAGTTCCTGACCGATGGACCCGAACCCGAGCAGCCCCACCGTCCGGCCGACGAGGGTACCCAGGGGCTCGGCGAGGAACGGCTCGATCGTCGCGGCCTCCCAGATCTGCGGGATGCGCTTCTCGGCGGCGAGCAGCAGGCCGACGGTGAGCTCGGCGATCGCCGAGCTGTTCGCCCCGCGGCCGCAGGTCACCGTACGGCCGGCGAGACGGTCGAGCGGGAAGCCGTCGACACCGGTCGACAGGAAGTGCACCCAGTCGGCCCGCTCGACCGCCGCCAGCACGGCGTCCGGTGGCGAGTCACGCAGCAGCGCGGGCATCACCAGCGCCGCCACCGGCGCGGACGAGTCCGCCGGCACGCCCTGCCCACCGAGAACGTCGACGACGTCGAGATCGGCGTTCTCGGTGTCGCCGTCCTCGGCGCCGGCGTCGCCGGGCGACCCGGTGCCGAGCAGGGAGCGGACCCGGTCGACGAACGGGCCCGGCACCACGGCCGCGATCACCACCGGCGTGGCCGGGCGGGTGCGGGGCACGGCGCCGGGGACCGGTGCGGCCCCGGGAATCGAGGTGAGCGACATGGTGCGCTGGCTCCCGTCAGGCTCCGGTGGCGAGTTCGAGCCGCGCGGTGTTCCGCTCGGCCGACAACCGCCCCAGCGCCTGCCGCAACCCCTCGACGACGCACTGCGAGGTCTTCGCGGGAAGACCCTGCCTGGCCCAGAGGGCCATCGGCAGCGGGGCCGGTTTGGGCAGGTCGTCGCGGGCGACGAGGCCCTCGGGGGTCTGGCCGAACGTGGCCATCAACGCGATCCCGAGACCGGCCCCGACCGCCGCCTGCACGCCGGCCAGCTGGATGGCCTCCGCGCCGATCACCGTCTCGATCGCGTGCAGCGACAGTGTCTCCAGCGCCCGGGAGCGCAACGCGCAGGGCTGGTCGAAGGCCACCACCGAGATCGGCCGGGCCAGCGACGGCCGCCGCCAGGTCGGGGCGGAATACCAGGTCAGCTCCAGTTCTCCAACCGGCTGTGCGCGCGGGTTGTCGGCCGGGCCGAGCAGCAACGCCAGGTCGATCCGGCCGGCCTCGAGCCCTTCGAGCAGGCTGGCGCCCCGGTCGATGCGGAACCGCACACTGTGCTGAGGCAGCGACTGTCCCAGCACGTCCGCGAGGACCGGCAGCAGCTGGGCCGCGCCGTGCTCGGTCGAGCCGATGACCACGGCCTCCTCGGTCTCGGCCAGACCGAAGCCGTGCAGGGTCTCGTCGTGCAGGCTCAGGATCCGCCGCGCCTGGCCGAGCAGGTGCTCGCCGTCCCGGGTGAGCTGGGACCGGCGCCCCTGGCGCTCGACCAGGACCCGTCCGGTGGCGGTTTCGAGGCGGCGCACGTGCTGGCTCACCGCCGCCTGGCTGAGGTGCAGCGATGACGCGGCCCGCTGGAAACCGCCACAGTCCGCGACAGCGACGAAGCTGCGCAGGGGCGCGATGTCCAGGGTCCGCCTCACACCAGTCAGGCTACTTGCCCAACCCACTAATCTTCATCGGGATGATGAAGAATCATCACAAGACGTGATGGGTCGCCATCGCGAACCATCGTTGGACATCGGCGTCACGCGCATCGCATGCTCATCGACATGGCCCAGTCGACCACCGTGCTGCTCACGTGTCGTCGCTGGTTGGACCTTGCGCGCAGTCAGGCGACCCGCTGTCGCTGACCCGATCCGTCCACCGACCTGATCGGGTCACCGCCCGACCCCTCGTTGCCCTGCGTCACCGATGATCCGCACCATCGCCGGTCCGACCTGACCGGCGCCGCGCGGGGCGCCGACCGGAGCGCCCGGCGAGGTGGCCCGTCCAGATCCCGCCCGCCCCGTCAGCACACCCGTCAGGCCGACATCCGGCGCGATCCGGTGGACGGGGCCGTCCCGACGCGCTCGCCGCGCGATCACCAGGAAGGTTCCACCGATGTCTGCTCGCACGCTCAAGCTGGGTGCCGTTCTCATCGGGGTCGGCGGCCCCGGGCAGCACAACACCTGGCTCAGCCCCGAGATCCCGGGCAACGCCAGCGTGGACGTCCGCTGGTACATCGCCCGCGCGCAGCAGGCGGAGGCCGCGAAGTTCGACCACATCTTCATCGTGGACAGCCAGTTCATCACCCCGGACTCGCCGAACCACTACCTCAGCCGGCTCGAGCCGCTGACGCTGCTGTCCGCGGTCGCCGTGCACACCAGCCACATCGGCCTGGTGGGGACGATCACCACGTCCTACAACGAGCCGTTCAACGTCGCCCGCCGGCTGGCCTCGCTCGACCACATCAGCGGCGGCCGGGCCGGCTGGAACGTCGTCACCAGCGGTGACGGCGGCACGGCAGGCAACTACAGCCGCGACGAGCACTACGACTACGCCACCCGCTACGGGCGGGCGCACGAGCATGTGCGGATCGCGCAGGGGCTGTGGGACTCCTACGAGGCCGACGCCTTCCCCCGGGACAAGGAGCGCGGGGTCTTCTTCGACCGCGACCGCCAGCACGCGCTGAACCACTCCGGCGAGTACTTCTCGGTGGTCGGGCCGCTCAACCTGGAGCGCACACCCCAGGGCCAGCCGGTGATCTTCCAGGCGGGCGACTCGGAAGAGGGCCGCGACCTGGGGGCGAGCATCGCCGACGCGATCTTCAGCCACGCCCAGACCCTCGAGCAGGCCCAGGCGTTCCGCAGCGAGCTGCGGGCGCGGGCGGCGGCCAAGGGGCGCGACCCCGAGCAGCTGCTCGTCATCCCGGGGATCTTCCCGATCATCGCCGACACCGACGCCGAGGCCCGCGCCAAGGAGGACGCGACCCTCGGCGCCAAGAGCTTCGAGCGCGCGCTGGCCGAACTCGGCCGCCCCTTCGGCTGGCACGACTTCTCGCAGTACGACCTGGACGCACCGTTCCCCGAGGTCGGCGACGCCGGTGAGCGCAGCTTCCGGACCCAGGCGGAGGGCATCAAGAAGCTGGCCCGGGAGAACCACCTGACGCTGCGCCAGGTCGTCGAGCACCAGCTCAACGCGTTCCGCTCGCCGTTCGTCGGCTCGCCGCTCACCGTCGCGAACGAGATCGAGCGCTGGTTCGAAGGCGGTGGCTTCGACGGCGTCAACATCATGGTGACGGTGCCCAGCGAGTTCGCCCAGTTCGTCGACCAGGTGCTGCCGATCCTGCGGGAGCGGGGCATCGTCCGCAGCGAGTACGAGTCCACGACGCTGCGCGGCAACCTCGGCCTGCCCGTCCCGGAGAACCGGCACACCGCCGCCCGCCAGCAGCAGGCCACCGCCGACACCACGCCCGCCGCGTCCACCGCGTCCACCGCCGAGCCTGAACCGGCAGGAGTGTGAACCGATGACCTACCACCGCACCGCGCACCCGGCGCATCGCGGCGTACTCGACGAGGAACCGACCGGGGGGCGGGCCGCGACGCAGGTCTTCGACCCCGGGCGGCTGCGCAACGTCTTCGGCGCCTTCCCCTCCGGGGTGGCGGCGGTGGCGGCGCTGGTCGACGGTGTGCCGGTGGGGATCGCGGCGAGCTCGTTCACCTCGGTCTCCCTGGACCCGCCGCTGGTGTCGCTGTGCATCGGCCACACATCCGGCACCTGGCCCGCGCTGCGCGCCGCGCCGCGGCTCGGGCTGAGCATCCTCAGCGCCGAGCAGGAGCGGGCGGCCCACCAGCTCGCGGGCCGCCACGGCGACCGCTTCGCCGAGCTGCGCTGGCGGGTGACCGACGACGGCGCCGTCCTGCTGGACGGAGCCAGCGCCTGGATCGAGACCAGCATCGACCAGCAGGTCCGCGCCGGCGACCACGACATCGTCGTGCTGCGCGTGCACGACCTGGACGCCGACCACGACATCAGCCCGCTGGTGTTCCACGCCAGCCAGTTCCGCCGGCTCGAACGCTGAGCACCGCGCCGGATGGGCCGGGCCGGCCCGGAAGCCGCCCGCTTCCGGGCCGGCCCGGAAGCTACGCCGGCCGGGCCGCGACCTGCGCCGGCGGTGCCGGTGCCGGTGCCCAGACCGTGCTGGGAATCTCCGCGCGCAGGATCGGGGCCACCTCGGCGAGGAAACGTTCGAGATGGTCGCGGGTCGCGCCCAGCGCGTTCGTGTAGGTGGAGAAGAATCCCTCCACGCCGACTCCGAACACCTGGTTACCGAACTTCGCCTGCAGGTCGATGAGCTTCTCGGCTATCTGCTCCGCCGTTCCCACCAGCGCCGATCCGTTCCGCAGAAAATCCTCCAGGGAGTCGAACGGGAAGGCCGCCCGGTCCTGGAAATGCTCCCGTACCGAGGCCTCGTAGGCGGGCCGGGCGATCGCCAGCGCGTCCTGGGAGCGGTCGGTGATGATCGGCGAGTGGACACCGACCGCGATCAGCGCCGCGGCGGGATCATGGCCGTGGAAGGCGAGCCGCTCCCGGTAGTGGCGCACCAGGCCCAGATAGTGATCGACCCTGCGCAGCCCGTTGGCCGAGTACAGCGGATCACCCCAGCGCGCGGCGAGCTCGGTGGAGCGGGGGCTGGTCGCCGAGCCGTGCCACACCCGGGGAGCCGGCCGCTGCAGCGGGTGGGGCTCGACGGTCGCGTTGGTCAGCTTCGGGCGGAAGCGGCCCTCCCAGGTGACGTTCTCCTCCCGCCACAGCCGGCGGACCAGTTCGTAGCCCTCCTCCAGGCGGTCCCACAGATCGGCCTCGGCCACGTCGAAGACGCTCGGGGCCACCGGGTCGCCGCCCTTGCCGATGATCAGATCCAGCCGGCCGTCGCTGAGGTGGTCGAGTGTCGCGTAGTCCTCGGCCGACCTGACGGGATCGGTCAGGGAGAGCACGGCGACGGTGGTGACCAGCCGGATCCGGGTGGTCCGCGCCGCGATGTGCGAGAGGATCACCGCCGGCGACGAGGACAGCAGGGCCGGGTTGTGCCGCTCGCCGACCCCGAAGGCGTCGTAGCCGATCCGCTCGGCCCACAGCGCGAGATCCACGACCTCGCGGAACCGGTCGCGCTGGCTGAGCGGTGGACGCCCGGCGCCGGTGCTCTGCCTGGGCATTAGCGTGCTGGCCAGGAACCTCACGACCGACCACCTCCAGCCGAACGTGCGCGGACGCCGACAACGACTATCGAACCCAGACCGGGGCGATCGGCGAGTAGCTCGACGCGTCACCGGCCCGGACGACACTCGGGCGGCCGTCGGTGCCGACCGGGAGGTCGCCCGCCACCGTCACCCGGTGCACGATCCGCGGCTCGGTCGTGTAGTCGTTGACGGCGTAGTGCTGGGTCGCCCGGTTGTCCCAGATCGCGACGTCGCCGGTGTTCCAGTGCCAGCGGACCTGGTTCTCGGGCCGGCTGACGACCTCGGCGAAAATGTTCAGCAGCAGCTCCGACTGACTCTGCGAGACGCCCTTGAGCTGCTTGACGAAGCCGCCCAGCACCAGGGCCCGCTCACCGGTCTCGGGGTGCACCCGGACCACCGGGTGCTCCGCCTCGAACTCGATGGAGCGGAACTCCTCGAATCTGGCGATGAACTCCTCCGGCAGCCCTTCGAGGTCCTGGCGGCGCAGGCCGTAGTCGTGCTGGTTGGTGTGGAAGACCCGCAGGCTCTCGGCGAGCGTCTGGAGTTCGAGCGGGAGGTCGCTCAGCGCGGTGGCGGTGTTGCCCCAGACCGTGTCGCCGCCGGTCGCCGGGATCTCCACGCCGCGCAGCACCGAGATCGCCGGCGGGTTGACCACGAACGTGACGTCGGTGTGCCAGGCGCCCGCCCGGCCCCCCTTGGACGCGTCCAGCTCGTGGATGAGCGGGTAGCCGGCGAGCGACGCCTGGGTCGGGTGCGCCAGCGTGAGTTCCCCCAGCGTGCGGGCGAAGGCGATCTGGCTGTCGGGGTCCAGGTGGTGCTGCCCGCGGAAGAACAGCACCTTGTGCCTGAGCAACGCCTGGCGCAGGGCCGCCACGGTCGCGGCGTCGAGATCGCCGGACAGGCGGACGCCGTCGACGCGGGCACCGATGCGGAGGGTCAGCGGGGTGACGTCGAGGTCGACAACGGCCGGACTGGTCATGGTGCGGCTTCCTTCCGGGAGGAGTTACGACCGACGAGATCGGGGGCGGCGGCGCGCGGGACACCGGTCATGAGGCGGCCGGCGCTGTGGGACTGGCCGGCGCCGGCGGGGCCGAGGCCTGGACCGCGTCGTTGAACTGGTCGGTGACGAGGTCGGCCACCACCACCTCGCGGGGGATCAGGTCGGCCTCGGTGAAGGCGTCCGCCACCACCTGCAGCCGCTTGGCGACGTCGTCGTCGAGCGGGATCCAGGCCCGGTTCTCCCGGCCCAGCACCAGCGTCGCGATCTGGGTCGTCAGGCCGGTCTCGGTGGCCCACGCCCGCGCCCACGCGTCCGGGTTCTCGGTCGTCCAGGTGTAGGCCCGGCGCAGTCGGGCCAGGAAGTCCGCGATCGCGGCGTGCCGGCCGGGGTCGGCCACCGCCTCCGGGCGGGCGGCCAGGAAGGTCAGCCCGGTGCTGAGGCCACCCTCGCCGTTCACCAGTATCCGGGCGCCGAGATTCTGCTCGGCGATGGCGGTGTAGGGGTCCCAGATCGCCCACGCGTCCACGCTGCCGTTGTTGAACGCCGCCAGCGCGTCCGGCGGTTGGAGGTAGGCCGGGTCGATGTCGTCGAAGGTCAGCCCGGCCTTGTCCAACGCGGCGAGCAGGTGGTAGTTCCCCGACGAGCCCTTGGCGACGGCCACCTTCCTGCCCCGCAGGTCCGCGACGGTCCTGATCGACGAGGCGTCCTTGACCACGATCGCCGCCCCGGCCGGGTCACCCTCGTAGGCCGACACCAGGGTCAGCTCCGCGCCCGAGGCCGCCGCGAAGATCGGTGGGGTCTCGCCGACACCACCGAGGTCGATGGCGTCGGCGGCCAGCGCCTCGAGCAGCGGCGGCCCGGAGGTGAACGAACTCCACTCGATCGTGTAAGGAACATCGTCCAGCAGGCCGGCGGCGCCGAGCAGCGCCTTGGTGCCGGCCTTCTGGTCACCCACCTTGAGCGTGACCGTCGACAGGTCGACGGGGCCCGCCGCGGCGTCCGGGGTGGCGGTGTCGTCGTTCGACGAGCAGGCGGCGCCCAGCGCGAGCGCGGCGGCCAGTGGGACGGCGACCCACCACGGGCGGCGGCGGACGAGGGTGGACACGGGTGGTTCTCCTTCGGTTTCGGGTGGGCGCCGGTCCCGGCTCACACCGGGACCCCCAGCAGGGTGAGCAGTCGGGTGCGCAGCCGTCCGACCTCGGGGTCGTCGAGCCGGCGCGGCCGGTCGACCAGGACCGGGACGTCCTGGGCGATCCCGCCGTCGGCCAGCACGAGGACCCGGTCGGCCAGCAGCAGGGCCTCCTCCACGTCATGGGTGACCAGCACGACGGCCGGGCCGTGCCGCCGCCAGAGGTCCGCGATCAGCGCCTGCGTCCGCAGCCGGGTGAGCGCGTCCAGGGAGGCGCAGGGCTCGTCGAGCAGCAGCAGGTCCGGCGAGCGCACCAGGGCGCGGGCCAGCGCGGCCCGCTGCGCCTCCCCACCCGACAGCGTCAGCGGCCAGGCGTCGGTCCGGTGCTCGAGGCCCACTTCGGCGAGCGCGGCCAGCGACCGGGGGCGCACGTCGGGTCCGGTCAGGCCGAGCGCGACGTTGCGCCACACCTTCTTCCACGGCAGCAGGCGTGGCTCCTGGAAGGCGACGGAGCGTCTGGTCGGGACGATCACGTCGCCCTCGACCTCGCGGTCGAGGCCGGCCAGGATCCGCAGCAGGGTGCTCTTGCCGCAGCCGCTGCGACCGAGCAGCGCGACGAACTCACCGGGGGCCACCGTCAGGTCGAGCCCGTCGAGGACGGCCCGCGTTCCACCGGCCGGGTCGGGGAACACCCGGCGCAGGCCCCGGACCGTGACGGCGCCACCCCGGGCGTGCGCGTCGGCGGTGTGTCCGTTCACTGGCCCGAGAATCCGCGCCGCCATGACAGCGCCCCTTTCTCCAGCAGGCGGACGATCACGTCGGTCAGCAGCCCGAGCAGGCTGTACACGACGAGACAGACCACGATCACGTCGGTCTGCAGGAACTCGCGGGCGTTCATCATCAGGTAGCCGATGCCCTGGTCGGCGTTCACCTGCTCGCCGATGACCAGGGCCAGCCAGGAGAAGCCGAGGGCGTAGCGCAGGCCGACCAGCATGCCCGGCAGCGACCCCGGCAGCACGACGTGCCAGACCAGCCGCCAGCGGTTGAGCCCCAGGGTGCCGGCGGCCTCCACCAGGCGTTCGTCGACGTCCCGGATGGCCGCGTAGGTGTTGAGGTAGAGCGGGAAGGCGACCGCCAGCGTCACCAGCGCGATCTTCGGGGCCTCGCCGATCCCGAACCAGATGATGAGCAGCGGGATGAGGCCGAGGAACGGAACGGTGCGCAGCATCTGCATGGGCGCGTCGATGAGGTCCTCACCGAGCCGGAACAGGCCGGAGAGCAGGCCGAGCACCAGCCCCGCGAGCCCGCCGAGGAACAGGCCGTAGCCGACCCGGCGCAACGAGACCGCCAGCGCCTCCGGCAGCGAACCATCGACGATCATGTCCCAGCCGGTGCCGGCCACCGTGCTCGGAGCCGCGATCGTGTCCGCGGGCAGGTAACCGACGACCGAGCCGACCTGCCAGACCGCCACCAGCAGGATCGGGCCGAACAGCCGGCGGACCGGCCGGGGCAGGCCGCGCCGCCGCCGCAGGCCGGCCCCGGACAGCCTCTCGACGGCGGGCCCGGGCCGGGCCGTCTCCCCCGGCGGGTCCGTGCCCGGTGGGTCGACGGCCGGCGGGTCCGCCGCCTCGACAAGCAGGTCCGACGCGTCGGGTGGTGACATGTCAGCCTTCCGTTGCTGCGCTGGTGCTGTGATGTGGCCCGAGCCCGGGGCCGCGCCGTCACCCGGCCGGGAACCGGCGTCAGCGGGAGGCCTGGCCCGTGGGCCGGGCGGGTCGCCGATGGCCTGGCGCGACCGGGAACCCGCGACTCCGGGACCGTCGGATCATCGAGTGCGCGGCGGCGAACTTTGGAGGAGCGGGGCCACGGGGGCGGGCGGAGACGTGCGCGGAGTGGGCGGCAGGCTCAGCGGCAGCGCGGACAGAGGGCGCTGGCTACCCGCCCGTAGTCGACGTGCGGGCGGTCGACCAGGACCGCCTGACCGCTCATGTCAGGGACGGTACCGGCAGCCCGGAACCATGTCTACCAAACCAGTGGATAAAGCAAAGAAGACAAGTGAGGAAGGCGCGGTCGACGGTCGCGCCGGCACGATCGACGAAAGGCCGGATCAGGCCGCCGTGGCGTTCGGTGGCAGGGTGTCGGCGATGCCGGACAGCAGCCAGTCCAGGCCCTGCGCGAACGCCCGGTCCGCGTCCTCGCCCGAGAGGATGAGCGGTTCGGTCAGCACCTCGGCGAGCGCGGGGTGCCGCCCGCTCGCCGCGAGCCGGTGCAGATGCTCGACGACGGCCTGCCAGCGCGGATCGGCGGCCGGCCCGCCGGCGGCCGATCCGTCGGCGGCGGGGCCACCAGCGGCGGGGCCGTCGGCGCACAGGTGCCGGCCCGCGCGCTTGCGCGCGGAGACCTCGCCGAGGATGTGACCGACCACGAACGTGTCCACCGCCCGCAGAATCTCGATCTTGCGGCTGGTCGGCACCCGCAGGCCGGTGAGGGCCTCGAACGACTGCTCGATGTGCCGCACGGCGTTCGGGCCGATGTGGCCGCGGTTTACGACGGACCGCAGCATCCACGGATGGCGCAGGCCCACCTCCCGGCCGCGGGCGGCGATGGCCGTCATCGCGGCGCGCCAGTCCACCGGCAGCGGCCCGGCCAGGACCGCCTCCCCCGCCACCCGGTCGGTCATGAGGTCGAGCAGGTCGTCCTTGCTCGGGACGTGCGTGTAGAGGCTCATCGGCCGGGCGCCGAGCACGGCCGCGACCCGGCGGATGGAGACCGCGTCGAGCCCCTCGCGGTCGGCGATGTCGATCGCGGCGCCGACGATCGCCGCCCGGGTCAGCCCAGGTCGCGGCGGTGCCGGCGGGTTCTCCCACAGCGGGCCGGGCGCCGGGCCGGGCCCGGTCTCCCCGCCCGCGGCGCGCGGTCGCGGCTGCCGGTCATCCACCCGTCCAACAGTAGCGGCGCGCGGGTTCGACCAGGTGCGAGGCGAAACGTCCGCCACGGCGGCTCACGCCGCGCCGAGCGGGGACGCCGGCCTCATCCCGTCGCGCCGGGCCGGCCCGGGACGACGGTGTCGATGACGGTGAGGGCATCGCCGATCGTCGCCGCCAGGTCGCCGCCGAGCAGGTACCAGCGGGTCTGCGCGGCGATGATGATCCCACCCGCGGCGACCGCGAGCATCGCCGGCTCCAGGTCGTCGGGTGCCCGGCCCAGCCGCGCGCCGAGGAACTCGGCGAGGACGCCGTTGAACTCCAGGATGCTCACCCCGAGCATCACCCGGGTGGCGTACAGGCTGGCCTCCACCACCCGGACCCACCGGGCGACCTGGGTCGGGTCCTCGGCGGCGACGACGTCCTGGACGGCCCGGCGGACCGAACGCATCGGCGCCTCGTCCGGTGGCCGGGCGGTCAGGGCGGTCGCGACGGCCTGGGCCCGGCGCCGGACGACGGCCCGCAGAACGTCGTCCTTGGCCGGGAAGTAGCGGTAGAAGGTGCGGACGGAGATCCCCGCGGCGCCCGCGATGTCGTCGACCGTCACCCCGTCGAACCCGCGGAGTTCGAACAGCCGGAGCGCCGCCGACTCGACGGCCCGGGCCGCGGCTTCCAGCCGGTCGGCCCGGGCCTGTCGCACACTCGGCGACGTCCGGTACGGCCGCTTCGTGCCGTCCCCGGCCACTCGCCCTCCCGCCCGCGCGCCCATGACGGTGGATCGGACCGTCCAGCATCAGGCTAGGCGCCGGGCAGGCCCCCGCGGGCTCGGGGCCGGGTCAGGATCAGGGCCGGGTCAGCGCGGCCCTGATCCTGATCAGAGTCAGGCGACGGTCGGGAGGGTCAGGGTGGAGCCGCCGACACCGGTGGCGATGGTGACGTCGACCGGAGTCGGGTTCTGGGTGAGCATCGTCGGGACGCCGCCGGAGACCCGCACGGCGATGCGGTGGCCGGCCCCGAACTGCCAGTCGTCGGGCCGGATCGACACGGTGAGGGTAACGGGTACCCCGGTCGGCACCGGGGTCGGAACGACGCTCGAGATCCGGTGGCTGGCCCGGAGGAAACCGTTGTTGACCAGCGTCTCGGTACCGTCAGGTCCGACGTCGAGCAGTTCGGCGTAGAGGTTGGCGTCCGGGCCGGACAATCTCGCCCGCAGTGTGAGCGTCGGGCGGCCGAACAGCGCCGTCGGCGTGGTGAGCGGGCCGGTCTGGAACAGGACGGACCCCCCGGCGGTCGACGGGTCCTGCGGCTGGTGGAACGTCCTGGTTCCGAGGGTCGGGCCGGCCGCGCCGAGCGAGCCGTCCGCGTTGAGGGCGAACGCTCGTGTGGTGGTGCCGGTCGGCCGGTAGCCGACGATCTCACGCCATCCCGAGGAGTTCGTGGCGGGGCTGGCGCCGGCGTAGCTGACCAGGGTCGGCCGCGGGGGGATCGGGACGCCGGGAAGCCGCATCACCCAGTGGTCGAACCAGGCGAGCGTGATCCCCGGGGACAGTCCTTCGGGGTTGCACAACCCCGGGCAGTTCGGGTACTGCAGCGGGGCCCGGTGCGGCCACTGACCGTAGACGGCCCACGTGCGGCCTAGAGCTCCCTCGATGTTGGTGAGCTGGCCGGAGCGGAAGTACTGGTCGACCCAGCCACCCATGGCGAAGATCGGGACGTTGATCTCGTCGTAGTGGCCGACGAAGGTCCGCGACTGCCAGTAGCTGTCGTAGGTGGGGTGGGCGCGGTTGGCCGCGTACTCGGCCGCGGCGTTGATCGCCCCACCGCTGATCAGCTGGGCGGTGTCGGGCCAGTTGTCGATGGTGCCGCCCTCGGTGGACTTGATGCCACCCGGGTAGATGACGTCACGGTAGAGGTCGGCCGGGGACTGCAGCGGGGCGATGGCGACCAGGTGCGGCGGCCGGTTGATGGCGGCGGCGTAGGTCGTGTCACCGCCGTAGCTCTCGCCGGTCATTCCGATCCGGCCGTTCGAGTAGGGCTGGACGGCCAGCCATTCGACCAGGTCGCGGGCGTCCTTGCCGTCCTGGGACGACATGGCGTTCTGCCAGGTGCCCCCCGATCCGCCGGTACCCCGCAGGTTGCAGACCAGGGCGTTGTAGCCGTGGGTCGCGAAATAGGTGGCCTCACTGGCGACATAGGTCGTGCGTAATACCGCGTACGGGGTGAACTCGACGACCAGGCCGGGAAAGGTTCCCGCGGCCGGCGCGCCGTCGGTCGCCGGCCGGACCAGGGTGCAGCTCAGCGGGGTGCCGTCCCGGGTCGGAACCGTGGTCTCGGTGGAGATGGTCTGGTATGTGGCCGGACGGTCGTAGTTCCACCAGGCCTGGGTGCCGGCCGATAAAGGCCGGGCTACGACGGACGTGGGCGGGGATGTCGCCGGGGCGGCGATCCCGGCCGAGGCGGACAAAGCCGAGGCGGACAAAGCGGCGGCGACCGCCAGAGCGGCGACCGGAGCGAAGCGGCGGATGAACGGTGGCTCACACCTGGCCATGAGGCTCCTTCCCAATCAGATGGCAGATGCTGCCATACAATTTGGGAAAGGTCACGAATGTCCTGAATCCCGCGCACCGAATTCCCGGGCGGCCAGCCCGAAGCCGGCGGGCGGGTTCACCGGGGCAGTCCGGTCATGCGGGCGAGCAGCCGGGCCAGGAAGAGCGTGTGGCGGTGCAGCAGGTCCCGGTCGAGCTTGTCGAGGTTGTCTCCCGGGGTGACCTGCAGCAGGTAGGCCGGCCCGGTGATCATGGCGATGGTGGGCAGGCCGAGGCGGTGGGCGAAGGTCCCCTCGCCGTAGAGGCCGTCCTGGAACGGCTTCTGGATGCCGGTGCGGGCCAGGTCGTCGCGGCGGACCTCGTCGGTGGCCAGCCGGCGCAGCGGCTCGCTGTTGCCCACCGCGACGGCGACCGGCTCGGTGCGGCCGGTGGCCCGGTAGGGGCCGGTGCCGCCGTCGTCGTCCCAGGCCATGGCGCCCAGGTGCTCGGCGACCAGTGCCATGTCGACCCCGGCCGTGATCTCGGGATGCGCGCGCAGCCACTCGTCCGGCTTCACCGTCGCCGTCTCGGCGGTCATGTGGCTCGGGGAGAACATGAACAGCAGGTCGCGGGGACGGGTGGCGGCCGGGAAGCGGCTGAAGTACTCGGCGAGCGCGAGCAGCGCCGGCCCGCCGTTCTCCTCGACGGCGTTCTGCCCGTCGGTGTGGGTGGCGACGAGCACGGATCGCGGGTCCCGGCGCGGACCGGCTCCGGGCAGCCGGGCCAGCAGGTAGTCCACGGTGGTGTCGTCGCGGTCCGCCTCCAGGACGAGGGTGGCGCGCACGGGGCCGCGGGCGAGCAGGCCCCGCAGGACGGCGCCCTGCTCCCGGTCGACCCGCAGCGCCGGGAGGCCGGCGTGCTCCTGCTGGTGCGGGGTGTACTGCCCGGCGGCGAGCGCGGGCGACATGTCGGAGATCTCGATCATGCCGACGGCGCCGTCGGCGCGGGCGGCGGCCAGGTCCGGTGCCGGCGGGACCCCGAGCCAGACCCGGGAGTAGTCCTCCGCCGCGAACTCGGCGCGGGCCCCCGGCGGGTACACCTCGTACGCCAGGTCGGCGAGCACCGAGGCGCGCAGGCGGGCCACCGGGGCGTCGACCAGCACGATCGCTCCGGCCGGTGACTCCGCGACCTGGCCGCTCAGAGCATGCGGGGTGCTCAGGTCGCCCAGGTCGCGCAGCGGGCCCTCGACGCCGGCCGGACCGGTCTCCCCCGAGTACGGCCGGTAGCAGGCGACGGGCACCGACCGGGTGGCGCCGGTGGCGTCGGTGATCCGCAGCGACCAGGACCGGGCCAGCCACCGGGCCAGCGGGGTCGGATGGCGGGTCACCTCGAGGCCGTAGTCACGCAACTGGCGCTCGAGGTCGTCGATGTGGCGCCGGTGCGCCGCGGAGCCGGTGAACCGCGGCCCCACGGCGGTCATCCGCTCGACCCAGCCCCAGAGCGTGTCGACGTCCACCAGATCGGTGGCGGTGATCGGGCCCGGCGAGCCGGTGGCGAAGGGCCGGGGTGTGGCGGTGGCCCGTGGCGGGCCGCCCGGACCGCTCGGACCGGTCACCGGGCCGTCGCAGCCGGCGGCCCCGGCGCCGGTGACCGCGGCGAGCCCGCCGGAGGCAGCCAGCCGCAGCGTCGTGTCGAGGAATTCCCGCCGGCTCGCCGGCTGCCGCCCGTCCCGAGCCGTCATGGCCCCGGATCATGACAGCGACCATCGCCGGCAGTGACCTATCGACTACCGCACGGCGTGGCGGGGTCCGGTCAGGAGGTGCGGGTCGGCTGCGCGAGGGCGGCGGCCGGGGACATCAGGTCACCGACGGCGGCACGCAGCATCCGGCCGAGGTCGGCGTCCGGGACGTCGGCGAACACCTCCCCGCCGAGCACGAACCCGCCGGCGATCGCGCCGAGCGCGCACATCAGCCGCACCCGCAGCTCCACCGGGACGCTCTCGTCGGTGAGGATCCGCTGGAACCGTTCCTGCAGGTCGGCGTGGCCGGGGTCGTGGCTGTGGCTGTGCAGCCGCTCGAGCGCGCTGTGGTTGCGGATGTGGAACAGGAACAGCGACCGGTTCGCCAGCATGGTGTTGACGACGAGGTCGAGCAGCTGTGGCCAGCGCTCGGGGCGGGCCAGGTCCGCCTCCAGGTCGTCGAAGCCCGCCCGGCCGAGATCGTGCAGGCGCAGGTGCAGCGCGAGCAGGATGTCGTCCTTGCTGGAGAAGTGGTAATAGAGCGCGGCTTTCGTGAAGTTCATCCGCTCCGCGATCTCGCGCAGCGACACCGCTTCGTACCCGGCGGTGCTGAACAGCTCCAGGGCCACGTCGAGGATCCGTTCCCGGGTGCTCTTCTCCCCCTCGGCGGGCATGGACGGTCTGGGCATGATCTCAACCTACTTGACGACCCCGCGCGATGTTGCTTACCTTGCGACAGGTAAGCTTACTTACCTGTCAACAGGTAAACACGCACACGGCGGAGGCCGCATGGACCAGATCATGATCGAGGCGACGGACCTCGCGAAACGCTACGGCGACACCCAGGCACTGGCCGGGGTCGACCTGAGCGTCCCCGCGGGAACGGTCCTCGGTGTCCTCGGCCCGAACGGGGCGGGCAAGAGCACCGCCGTGCGGATCCTGACGACGCTGGCCCGACCGGACGCCGGTCACGCCCGCGTCGCCGGCTACGACGTGGTCGCCCAGGCCGGCGAGGTCCGCCGGCGCATCGGCGTGACCGCCCAGGACGCCACCGTCGACGAGGCGCTGACCGGCCGGCAGAACCTGCGGATGGTCGCCGAGCTCAGCGGCCTGCGCCGGGCGGCGTCCGCCACCCGCGCCGACGGGCTGCTGGAGCGGTTCGAGCTGACCGGTGCCGCCGACCGGGTGGTGAAGGGCTACTCGGGTGGGATGCGCCGGCGCCTGGACCTCGCCGCCAGCCTCGTCGCCGACCCGGCCGTGCTGTTCCTCGACGAGCCGACCACCGGGCTGGACCCGACGAGCCGGGCGCGGATGTGGGACGTCGTGCGCGAGCTCGTCGCGGCCGGCACGACGATCCTGCTGACCACGCAGTACCTGGAGGAGGCCGACGCGCTCGCCGACCACATCGTGGTGATCGACCACGGCCGGGTCGTCGCCCGGGGTACCGCCGGCGAGCTGAAGGCGGCGATCGGCGGGCACCGCCTGGAGGTCACGCTGAGCGCCCCGCACCACGACGCGCTCGCCGCGCTGGAGCCGCTGGTCGAGGGCCGGGTCGACGTCGACGCGGACGGGCGGCGGCTGCGGGCCGGAGTGCGCAACGGCTCCGGGGTGGCGACCGAGGTGATCCGGGCCCTCGACGGGGTGGGCGCGCTCGTCGACGACGTCGTCGTGCACGCCCCGTCCCTCGACGACGTCTTCTTCGCGCTCACCGGCCAGGGAGTGTCCTGATGCCTCAGCTCACCGTCGCGACCGGCGGCCCCACCCCGGTCGCCCCCATGACACCCGTCGCGCCCGCGGCACCCGCGCGGTCCGGCTCGGTCGGCCAGGCGGTGCGCGACGTCGTCGTGCTGACCCGCCGCAACCTCGTGCACGTCGCCCGGGAACCGCTGCAGCTGTCCGACGTGACCATCCAGCCGGTGCTGTTCACGCTGCTGTTCGTGTACGTGCTCGGTGGCGGCGTGGCCGTCGGGGGCGGTGACTACAAGCAGTTCGCGATCGCCGGGCTGATCTCGCTGAACCTCACGACCGCCTCGATCGGCACCGCGGTCGGCCTGAGCACGGATCTGGGCAGCGGGGCCGTCGACCGGTTCCGCACCCTGCCGATGTGGCGGGCGGCCGTCCTCGTCGGCCGGTCGCTGTCCGATCTGCTCTCGTCGCTGGTGTGCATGTCGATCGTCGTGCTCACCGGGCTGGCGATCGGCTGGCGGCCGCACACCTCGCCGGCCCGGTTCGTGGCGGCGTTCGCGATCCCGCTGTTGTTCGCCTACGCGCTGGCCTGGGCGACGGCGTGCCTGGGCATGGTCAGCGAGGGGCCGGAGAGCGCGCAGGGGATCGGGCTGGTGCTGCTGTTCCCGCTGGCGTTCGTCTCCAACGCGATGGTGCCCACCGCCGGCATGCCGGCCGCGGTGCGGGCGATCGCCGAGTGGAACCCGGTAAGCGCGGTGACGGCGGCCGCGCGGGACCTGTTCGGCAATCCGAACCCGTCCGCGGCCTCGGACGCCTGGCCGATGCAACATCCGGTGCTCGCCGCCGTGCTGTGGTCGATGGGGATCGTCGCGGTGTGCGCGCCGCTGGCCGTCGCCCTCTACCGGCGCCGCACCACCGACTGACCCGGACCCGGCCCGGATCTGTCGTCAACTCATGGTTGACGCCACGCGGAGCGTCAACCTAGAGTTGACGGCATGACGAACCCGAACCCGGTCACCCTCAACAACCCGGTCCGCCTCGACGACCTCATCGCGGCGATCAAGAAGGTCCACTCGGACGCCCTCGACCAGCTCACCGACGCCGTCATGGCCGCCGACCACCTCGGCGAGGTGGCCGACCACCTCATCGGCCACTTCGTCGACCAGGCCCGCCGCTCCGGTGCCTCCTGGACCCAGATCGGCGCCAGCATGGGCGTGACGAAGCAGGCGGCGCAGAAGCGCTTCGTGCCCAAGGGGCCCGGCGAGCCGGCCAGCCTCGACCCGTCGCAGGGGTTCAGCCGGTACACCCCGCGGGCCCGCAGCAGCGTCGCCGCCGCCCAGAACGAGGCCCTGGCAGCGGGGAACCGCGAGATCACCCCCGGGCACCTGATCCTCGGCCTGCTCGCCGACCCGCGGGGCCTCGGCCCGGCCGCCATCACCGCCCAGGGGGTCACCCTCGACGCGGTCCGCCAGGCCGTGACCGCGACCCTGCCCCCGCGGGTGAACGCCGTTCCCAGTCTCGTCCCGTTCGACGCCCCGGCCAAGAAGGTGCTCGAGCTCACCTTCCGGGAGGCGCTGCGGCTCGGGCACAACTACGTCGGCACCGAGCACATCCTGCTGGCACTGCTGGAGCTGGAGGACGGCACCGGCCCGCTCACCGCGCTGGGCATCGGCAAGGCCGCGGCCGAGGCCTACCTCGCCGACGTCCTCTCCCTGATCGCCGCCGGAGAGCCCACCGCCGGCCAGGGCACCGGAGACCAGGGCACCGGCGCCGACCCGGCCTGAGCCGCGCTCAGCCCGGGAACTCGGTGATCATCCCGTCGGGGCCCACCCGGCGGACGGTGACGCCGCTCTCGCCGAGGTAGAGGACGCCGGCGGCGTCGACCGCGACCCGCTCGGGCCCCCACAGCCTGGCGTTGCGGGCGGGGCCGCCGTTGCCGTCGGTGCCGAGCTCGCCGGTGCCGGCGACCGTGGTGATGATCCCCCGGGTGTCGACCCGGCGGACCCGGTGGTTGAGCGTCTCCGGGAAGTACAGGTCGCCCGCCGCGTCGAGCGCGAGCGTGGACGGGTCGATCGACAGGTTCAGGTCGGCGGCAGGGCCCGGGCCGCCGTCGCCGCTGAAGCCCTGCCGGCCCGTGCCGGCCAGCGTGCGCACCGTGCCGTCCGGCTCGAGCACCTGGATCCGGTTGGTCTCGTAGTCGGCGACGTAGAGCCGCCCGGCCCGCGCCTCGACGTCCCCGATGCCCGCCGCGACGACCGGCACCCCCGCCTCGTCCGAGGCCGCCGGCTCACCGCCCGCGCTGCCGGTCCGCGCGATCAGCCGGATGGCGCCGGTGCGGTCGACCCGGTAGATCCGGCCCGCGCCGCTGAGATAGAGCTGACCGTCCAGGTCCGCGGCGATCGGACCGGAGACGAAGCTGAGCTCGACGCTCGTCGCCGGCAGGCCGTCGCGGTAGGGGGCCGAGCCGCCGCCGGCCACCGTCGTGATCATCCCGTCACGGCCGACCCGCCGGATCCGGGGGCCGCGGTCCTCGGCGAGGTAGATGTTGCCGGCGCCGTCGACCGCGACGTCCCGCACGCCACGCAGGCGGGCCTGCGCCGCCGGTCCCCCGTCGCCCGTCGACCCCGGCACACCGGTACCCGCGACGAGCGACACCTTCCCCGCCGGGTCCAGGCGCAGCAGCCGGGTGCCGGCGGAGTCGACCGCGTAGAAGCCACCGGACGGCGCGACGGCCCAGGCGGCGATCTGCTGCAGGGTCACGACTGGTGGAGTCCGGGCGGGCGCCGGCGTGGGCGGGCCGCCGGGCCGGCCGTCCGCGGCCGGGCCACCGCCACCGCCACCGAGCGCGAGCACCGCGGCGGCGATCACGGCGACGGCGACGGCCGCGACGAGCGCGACCGCGCCCGCCCGCCGTCCGGAGAGCCGGCCGCGCCGCCCGTACGGGGTGCCCTCGAACAGGTTCCGTCCCGGGGCGGTCGTGGTACCGGCCGGGACCGCGCCACTCCCGCCGGCCGGGCCGGGCCCCGGGTCCGGCCCCGCCCCGGCCGGAATCCCGGCCGGGGCGACGACGACCGGCGTCCCGGCGGCGGCGGGGCCGGCCAGCCCGGAACTCGCGACGCCCGCGCCCGGACCCGTCCCGCGTGGCGGCGGACTGAACCGGCGGATCGTGCCCGAGCCGTCACCGACGGTCGGCTCGTCGACGGACTCGGTGAGGCGGACGACCAGGCCGCTGCGGGCCCGCCACTGCGGGCCGAACAGCCCGGCCGCGGCCGCGGACAGGTCACGGACCAGCTCGCGGGCGTCACGCTGCCGCTCGGCGGGCACCTTGGCCAGCGCCCGCAGGACGACGGCGGCCACCGTCGGCGGCACCCCTGCCAGCGGCGGCGGGTCGACCTCGCACTGGTGGCGCAGCAGCTCCGGCACGGACAGCCCCGGGTCGAACACCGGCCGGCCGGCGACCAGCTCGTACAGGACGGCGCCGAACGCGTAGAGATCCGCGGCCGGGCCGACCGGCCCACCGGTGATCTGCTCGGGGGCCATGTACTTCGGGGTGCCGACGATCCCGCTCGTCGTCCCCGGCCCGCCCTCGAACAGCCGGCCGATGCCGAAGTCGGTCAGCTTGGGCTGCCCCGTCTCGGTGAACAGGATGTTGTCGGGCTTGATGTCGCGGTGCGCCACCCCGTGGGCGTGCGCGTGGGCCAGCGCGTCGGCGACGGCCACCCCGACGGCCAGGGTCGCCTCGGCCCGCAGCCGGTGCTGGGCGAGGCTGCCCCCACCCAGCAGCTCCATGATCAGCAGGCAGAGGTCGTCCTGGGCGACGTAGTCGTGGATCCGGACGATGTGCGGGTGGTCCAGGCGGCTGAGCAGCCGCGCCTCGGCCCGGAAGTCGGCCGCGAGCGTCGCCGACAGCACCTTGATCGCGACGGGGCGGTCGAGGTCCTGGTGGTGCCCGGCGATGACCAGGCCGAACGAGCCCGAGCCGAGCTGGTCGCCGAGGGTGTAGCGGGGCAGCGCCCGGGCGATCCGGGCCCGGTCGACGGCGGGCACGCCGGCCCCTACGCCGCCGCGCCCGGGACGGGCGGGGCGGGCGCCGAGGCCGTCGAGCCCGGGGAGGCCGAGGGGGTCGGGCACGGCGCCGCGGCGCAGCTGCCCGGCGGCAGCCGCAGGGCGCGCACCCGGCCGTCGACACCGTCGGCGATGTACAGGTTCCCGACGTCGTCGAGCGCGAGACCACCCGGGTACACCAGCTCGGCGGCGGTCGCCGGGCCGCCGTTGCCCGAGTACTCCGACGTGCCGGTGCCCGCGATCGTGGTGATGACGCCGTCGGTGCCGATCCGCCGGACCCGGCTGTTGCCCGGGTCGGAGAGGTAGACGACGCCGGCCGCGTCGACGGCGAGGTCGGCGCCGATCGTGTTGAGCTCGGCCTGGCCGGCCGGGCCGCCGTCACCGGAGAAGCCCATCGTCCCGGTCCCGGCGAACGTGCTGATCGTCCCGTCCGGGGCGAGGCGGCGGACCCGGTGGTTGTCCTGGTCGGCGACGTACAGGCTGCCGTCGGGGCCGCGGGCCAGCGCGCTCGGGTAGCTCAGGCGCGCGGAGGTGGCCGGGCCGCCGTCGCCGCCGAAGCCCTCCGCGCCGGTGCCCGCGATCGTGGTGATGATCCCGTCCAGGCCGATCCGGCGGACCCGGTTGTTCTCCCCGTCCGCGACGAGCAGGCTCCCGTCGGGCTCCATCAGGACGGTGTTCGGGTAGTTCAGTTTCGCGTCCACCGCCGGCAGGCCGTCGCCGGAGAACCGCAGGCCGTCATCGCTCACCTCGCCGGCGAACCCGAAGTCGTCCTGGCCGGCGATCGTGGTGATGATCCCGTCCAGGCCGACGCGGCGGATCCGGTGGTTGTGCGTGTCGGCGATGTAGAGGGTGCCGTCGGGGGCCACCGCGACGCTGTCCGGGCTGTCGAGCTGCGCGTCGGTGGCCGGGCCGCCGTCGCCGGCGAAGCCGTCCGTGCCGGTGCCGGCGACGGTGGTGATCGTGCCGGTCCGGTCGATGCGGCGGATCCGGTGGTTGTCGGTGTCGGCGACGTAGACGTAGCCGCGCGGGGTGTCGACCGTCAGGTCGTCCGGGGTGTCGAACTCGGCCTGGGCGGCGGGCCCGCCGTCGCCGGAGAAGCCCTCCGAGCCGGAGCCGAACACCGTGGTGATCGTGCCCGTGGCCAGCACCGGCTGCCACGCGGGCGGTGGGGCCGGCGGGGCGGGGGGCGCCGGTCCCGGCCGCCCCCACACCACCCAGCCGGCGCCGCCGCCCGCGACGAGCGCGAGGACGACGGCGAGCGCGGTCACCGCCAGCGGCACCCGCGCGCCGCGGCCCCCGGCGAACAGGCCGGCCGGCAGCCACCCGCCCAGCCGGCCACGGGGCCGGCCGTTCCGGGCCGGTCCGCCGCCGCCAGGCCACCCGTGCTCCTCGGCGCCCGGCGCCCGCCCGAACCTGCGGGTGGTGACCTGGCGGACGTCCTCGGCGAGGTGGATCGGGATGCCGGCGCGGTCGAGCCAGTGCCGCCCGAACACGGCGGTGGCCGCGCGGGCCAGGTCGAACGCGAACGCCCGGGCGCTGGGATGGCGGTCCTCGGGCCGCTTGGCCAGGCTGCGCATCAGCACCTGCGCCAGCGGAGCCGGCACTCCCGGCGGCGGGGGCGGCACGACCTCGGTGTGATGGCGCAGCAGCACCGGCAGCGGCAGCGACGGCGGCGCCAGCGACGACCCGGTGAACAGCTCGTAGAGCACGACACCGAGCGCGTACAGGTCGGTGGCCGGGCCCAGCCGGTCGCCGGTGATCTGCTCGGGGGCCATGTACCGGGGGGTGCCCACCACCCGGCTCGCCGTCGACGCCGACCCCTCGAACACCTTCGAGATCCCGAAGTCGGTGATCTTCGGCTGGCCGGCGTCGGTGAACAGGATGTTCGCCGGTTTGATGTCACGGTGCAGCACCCCGTGCGCGTGCGCGTGGGCGAGCGCGTCGGCGACGGCCAGACCGACCGCGCAGGCGGCCTCCGGGCGCATCACCCGGTGCGTCAGCGTCCCGCCGGGCAGCATCTCCATCACCAGCAGGCACAGGTCGCCGCGGGTGACGTAGTCGTAGGTCCGCACGATGTGCGGGTGGTCGAGGCGGCTGAGCAGCCGGGCCTCGGTGCGGAAGTCGGCCGCCGCCTCCGCCGCGCCGCTGGCGAGCACCTTGACCGCGACCCGCCGGTCGAGCTCCTGGTGGTAGCCGGCGAGCACGAGCCCGAAGGCACCCGACCCCAGCTCACCGCCGATCCCGTAGCCCGGGAGCGCGGCGGCGACGCGGGCGCGGTCGACGACTGGCACGGCTCCCCTCCCGTCCTGGTCTGCCCTCTGCTGGCTGTCTGGTCGTCCGTTGGCTCTGGTCGTCCGTTCGGGCGCGGCGCTACCCGGGGCCGGTCAGCGTCACGTGGAGCACCCGGTTGTGCCGCCGGTCGGCGACGAACACGTCCCCGGTGGGGTCGAGCGCGACCGGCCCGTCGGGACTCATCGCGTCCGGGTCGACCGACTCGTCCCGGCCCGGGTGGGCGGTACCCGCCACGGTGGTGATGATCCCGGACGGGTCGACGCGGCGGATCCGCCGGTTGGTGCGGTCGGTGACGAAGATCGTGCCGCGCGCGTCGACGGCGACCCCGCGCGGGGAGCGCAGCGTGGCGCGGGTCGCCGGCCCGCCGTCGCCGGAGTAGCCGGGCAGGCCGGTGCCGGCGACGGTCTCGATCACCCCGTCCAGCCCGATCCGGCGGACCCGGTTGTTGCCGGAGTCGGCGATGTAGAGCCGGCCGGGACGGTCCATCGCCACACTGATCGGGAACGCCAGCAGCGCGTCGGCCGCCGGGCCGCCGTCCCCGAACGCGCCCTCGCCGTCCCCGCCGGCCACCGTCTGGATGATTCCGTCGGTGCCGACCCGGCGGATCCGGTTGTTGCCGCTGTCGGCGATGTAGATGTTGCCGGTCGGGTCGGCCACCACCCCGCCGGGATACCAGAGGGTGGCCTCGGTCGCCGGCACACCGTCCCCGCCGAACCCGCGGTCGTCCTTGCCCGCCACCGTCGTGATGATCCCGGCCGGGTCGACACGGCGGATCCGCTGGTTGAACGTGTCGGCGATCAGGATGTTGCCGGCCGCGTCGAGCGCGACGGCCGCCGGCTGGCGCAGCTGTGCCCGGGTGGCCGGCCCGCCGTCCCCGGAGAAGCCCGCCTCGCCGGTCCCGGCGACCGTGGTGATCGTCCCGTCCGCCGTGATCCGCCGGACCCGGTTGTTGTCGAAGTCGGCGACGTAGATGTTGCCCGCCCAGTCCGCGACCATCCCGAACGGGCCGTTGAGGGCCGCCGAACCGGCGGGGCCGCCGTCGCCGGAGAACGCCGCCTCGCCCGTCCCGGCCACCGTGACCACCGGGTACCGCGGTGGTGGCGGCAGCGGTCCGGGCCGCTGCGCGGAGGCCGCCGGCCCCGGCCCGCTCAGCGGGCTGGCCGCGGCGGCGCCGGGGACCGCCGGACCGTCGTCGGTGACCCGCGGGACGACCAGCGCGGCCACGACCGCCAGCACCGCCGCGACGGCGGCGCCGACCAGCCACACCCGCCGCCGCGACGCCCGCCGGCCGGCCGGCCCCTCGGGTCCGTCAGGCCCGCCGGGGCCATGGGGATCAGCGGGGTCGTCCCGGCCCGGGCGGGCCGGCGGTCCCCCGGCGGCCGGGCCGGTCTCGGTGGCGCTGGTGGCCCCGGTGCCGCCGGGCATGTGGCCGGCGGGCCCGGCGCCGCCACCGGCCGGACCGCCCGGCGCTGCCAGGGGGAAGGCATCGGGGGGACCCGTCGGCATGGGTTCCAGGAGCAGGGAGGTCACCGGCGGCAGCGGCGGGTCCAGCCTCGTGGTCCGGTCCGCCGGATCGTCCTCAGCCCCTGTGTGGTGACCGGTACCGGGAGCGGCGGTGCCGGGTGGGGCCAGCGCCGGGTGGGGTCCTGACCCCTGTTCGCGCAGTCCGTCACTGACCGCCAGTGGGACGTCCGCCCGTGCCAGCCAGTCGCCGCCGTACCCCAGCCGCGCGGCGGCGGCGAGATCCATGGCGAACTGCCCGGCGGTGCGGTGCCGCTCCCCCGGCGCCTTCGCCAATGCCCTGGCCAGCACCGCCGCCACCGGCGGCGGGACGCCCGGCGGCGGGGCCGGGACGACCTCGCAGTGATGGCGCAGCAGGTCGGGAGCGGTCAGGCCGGCGCCGAACAGCGGCGTCCCGGCGAGCAGCTCGTACAGGGTCGCGGCCAGCGCGTAGACGTCCGTCGCGGGCCCCAGGCGGCCCCCGGTCACCTGCTCGGGCGCCAGGTACTGGGCCGTCCCGACGATCCTGCCGGCGGTGAGCGGTGTTCCGTCGACGAGCCCGACGACGCCCAGGTCGGTGAGGGCCGGCCGGCCGGCCGCGGTGAACAGGATGTTGGCGGGTTTCACGTCGCGGTGCAGGACGCCGGCGGCGTGGGCGTGCATGAGCGCGTCCGCGACGGCGAGCACCACCGCGCAGGCCGCCGGCGGGGTCAGGCTCTGGCGGACCAGCGTCCCGCCCGGCAGCAGCTCACTCACCAGCAGCCGCAGCCCGTCGACAGGCACGATGTCGATCATCTGGCACAGGTGTGGATGGCCGAGCTGGGTGAGGATCCGGGCGTCCTGGTCACGGTCCGGCGGCGCGGCGGAGGCAGGGTCCGAACCGAGTACGAAGGTCGCCGCGGACAGCCCGCCGCTGCCGTCCGCGGCAGGCCCACCGGCCAGCCCCAGATCGAGGATCTTGACGGCTACGTCCGTCGCGCCGCCGCCGGCCGGGGCGCCGTCGACTCCGAGGCCGGTGGCGGGTGGGAGCCGGCGTCCGGCGATCACCAGGCCGAACGCCCCTGCGCCCAGCTCCCGGCCGAGCACGTACCCGGGCAGTACCGCGGCCACGCGAGCCCGGTCGATGACCGACACAGACCGACCTCCTGGTCGCCGTCCCGCAGAAGGACGGTGCGCGAGCCACGCCCGCTATCGCCACCCGTGCCCCTTTCGGGCACCCCTGGAGTGCCGGATGTTAGCAAAGCGCGATCGATCCTGATCCGGCAGTGATCCGTGCGCCCGGGTGGGCGCACGAGCGGCGCCCGAGCTCATGGTGAGGCGCTGACCTGCGAAGACCCGATGAATGACGCCTGAGGCGGTCGACCACTGTGCCGCGGGCCGGAGCACCCGCTGACGTCTATCCGACAACGGATCAGTCGGACGGAGTCCGCGTCGCCGGCGCGGACGACACCGCGGAGCAGCCTGACGTCGAAGGGAGATCATCAGCGAAGGGACAGGCCGTCAACCTCGTTGACTATCTTGAGTGTGGGATGGCGGGCCGCGGTCGAGGGGCGGACCGGGCGTGGGGCCGGGCATAGGGACGCCCCGGTACGCGGAGATACCCCGACGACGGGCCTTCGCGGGCGCCCGGCCTGGGCGGTTGCCGGCCGCGTTGCCGCAATCGGGCTCGATTAGGCGCCTGACCAGGTAGGTTGCTGCGCGTGCCCGATTCCGATCTCGCTGTCTCCTCGCCCGCCGAGGCGTTCGCGGCCCTGAGAGAAGGCAACGCGCGCTTCGTGCGCGGTGAACGGCTGCACCCGAACCAGGACGCCGACCGTCGATCGGCGGTGGCGCCCAGACAGCATCCGTTCGCCGTGCTGTTCGGATGTTCCGATTCCCGGCTGGCAGCTGAGATCATCTTCGACCGGGGGTTGGGGGATCTCTTCGTGGTGAGGACCGCCGGGCACGTCGCCGGGCCTGAGGTGCTGGGCAGCATCGAGTACGGCGTCAGCGTGCTCGGCGCGCCCCTCGTCGTCGTTCTCGGCCACGACTCGTGCGGCGCCGTCACCGCGGCGTCCGAGGCGGATCGCGACGGGACCGCCCCGGCGGGCTATCTCGGGGACGTGGTCGAACGGGTCATGCCCAGCGTGCTCTCGGCGCGGGCGGCCGGACACACCGATATCGACGCGTTCGTACGCACGCACATCCGGCGGACGGTCGACGGCCTGGTCGGCCGGTCGGTCCTGCTCGCGGCCGAGGTCGCCGCCGGACGATGCGCCGTGGTCGGCCTGTCGTACCGGCTCGCGGAGGGCACCGTCGGCGTGGTCACCAGCCACGGACCGGTACCCGCAGCC